>CAIPBW010000047.1 GCA_903863395.1 uncultured beta proteobacterium | reverse complement strand
TTGTCCAAAGGTGACTCTCCCGCCGGATGTGCGCCTGCCTCTGCGACTGGTGCTGCTTTAATCCCCCACCCGCGCAGCAACGCTCAAAATCCTGTTGGACAACCGGGCAGCGATTGAGGATGCAGCGAACCTCGGCGTTACCGATCCCAGAAGCGCCGCACAAACGCTTCTGGCAGCGCCCGAGTTGGCCTCAACTCGAAATGTAGTGCTCGAGGTGGCTGATGGTCATCTCGTGGTCGGAGATGATGTCGTTCATGATGTCGCGGATCGAGATCATGCCTACTACCTTGCCGTCATCGACTACCGGCAAGTGGCGGATTTTCTTTTGTGCCATCAGCGCCATGCAGTCGCGGGAATCAACCTGTGAGCCCACGGTGATGACGCCTGCGGTCATGATGTCGGCGACCTTGGTGTCCTTGGACGACTTGCCCGCCAGGGCGATCTTGCGCGTGTAATCGCGTTCCGAGAAAACGCCCACCAACTTGCCCTGGTCGAGCACCATCATGGCACCCACGTCGTGGTCGGCGAGCTGCTGCAGGGCAGAAAAAACGCTGTCCTGCGGGTTCAGGCTGAAGGTCGCTCCGTCACGGGTTTTGAGCAGTTCGAGAATGGGTCGCATGGTGGCTCCTTGAGTCGGTTCAATACCCCAACCATACATCAAAAAATTGTGAAGCCCACCGATAAGCCGGATTCTGTGCATGAGGGTTTCCCCGCATGTGACCACCATTACTCTGGGCCGCTGGTCACCCAGACGGCTCGATGCTACCTACCCGCCAACTCCGGGGGCCCCGTCAACGTTGGCCTACTTGGTATTGCTGCGCGTAGAGATTGCCCGTTTCACCCAGCGCATGCAGAGCCTGTAACGGGTGCCCTGCGCCCCCGGTTGCCCGGTGATACGCACAGCCCCCAAAACAGGGTACCTACGCTGACTCGTCTCTGTTGCTCTGATCCTCACCTTAGGGTCTTGCGACTTGTCGGTGGACAGCCGTTAGCTGCTACGCTGCCCTGTGCAGTCCGGACGTTCCTCCAGTGCGCCGTTTCCGGCCTTGCACCAGCGGTGGTCTGGTGGGCTTCACGGCAGCATTATCGCCGCTGTGCATATGGATATACCAAAACCTGTAGAACATCTGCTTCACAATCTGCCTCACCCATTTCCACCACTGCTCACAACCCAACGGAGATTTCCATGAAGGCTGACAACGTCCTGCAAACCATTGGCAACACACCGCACATCCGCATCAACAAGCTGTTTGGCGCAACCCACCAGGTCTACGTGAAGTCCGAGCGCAGCAACCCGGGCGGCTCGATCAAGGACCGCATTGCGCTGTCCATGGTCGAAGACGCCGAGCGCAGCGGCGCACTGCAGCCCGGCGCCACCATCATCGAGCCGACCTCGGGCAACACCGGCGTCGGTCTGGCCATGGTGGCCGCGGTCAAGGGCTACAAGCTGATCCTGGTGATGCCCGACAGCATGTCGATCGAGCGCCGGCGCCTGATGCTGGCCTACGGTGCCAGTTTTGACCTCACGCCGCGCGAAAAGGGCATGAAGGGCGCGATTGCACGTGCGCAGGAACTCGTCGCCGCCACCCCCGGTGCGTGGATTCCGCAGCAGTTTGAAAACCCCGCCAACATCGACGTACATGTACGCACCACGGCGCAGGAAATCCTGGCTGACTTCCCCAATGGTGTGGACGTACTCATCACCGGCGTTGGCACCGGCGGGCATTTGAGCGGCGTGGCCCAGGTGCTCAAGGCGCGCTGGCCGCAGCTCAAGGTGTTTGCGGTGGAGCCGGTGGCCTCGCCCGTGATCAGCGGCGGCGCGCCCTCGCCGCACCCGATCCAGGGCATTGGCGCGGGCTTCATCCCCAAGAACCTCAAGACCGAATTGCTCGACGGCGTGATCCAGGTGGACGCCGAACCGGCGCGCGAATACGCACGCCGCAGCGCCCGCGAAGAGGGTCTGCTGGTGGGCATCTCCAGCGGCGCCACCCTGGCCGCCATCGCCCAGAAGCTGCCCGAGATCCCCGCGGGTGCCACGGTGCTGGGCTTCAACTACGACACCGGCGAGCGCTACCTGTCGGTCGACGGCTTTTTGCCAAGCTGAAACCGCCCGGCCAGCGCCGGGACACGTATCATTGGCGGCTGCTTGATCACCACGAGCCCGCCATGATTCGACTGACCGAACTCAAACTCCCCCTCAGTGCCGTGCCGCAGCCTGCGCGCCGGGCGGCCGACGCACCGGCTGAAACGGACGCGGACCGCGCGCCGGTGGCGCATCCACTCGCTGCATTGCGCCAGTTGTGCAGCGCCGCGCTGGGCATTGCGCCGGATGCGATTGCCGATGTGGCGGTGTTCAAGCGCAGTTTCGATGCGCGCAAGGCCGAGCTGCTGTGCGTCTACATCGTTGACATCACCCTGACCGACCCGGCGCAGGAAGCCGCCCTGCTCTCGCGCTTTGGCGGCCACCCGCACATTGGCGCCACGCCCGCCATGCAATACCACCTGGTAGCCCAGGCACCGGCAGATTGCCGCGCGCGCCCGGTGGTGGTGGGCTTTGGCCCCTGCGGCATGTTTGCCGCCTTGCTGCTGGCGCAAATGGGGTTCAAGCCGCTGGTGCTGGAGCGCGGCACCCGCGTGCGCCAGCGCACCAAGGACACCTGGGGACTGTGGCGCAAGAAGCAACTCAACCCCGAGAGCAACGTGCAGTTTGGCGAAGGCGGCGCGGGCACTTTCTCTGATGGCAAGCTCTACAGCCAGATCAAGGACCCGCGCTTTCTGGGGCGCAAGGTGATGCAGGAGTTTGTGGCCTGCGGCGCGCCCGAGGACATCCTGTTTGAGGCCCACCCGCACATCGGCACGTTCAAGCTGGTGAAAGTAGTGGAGCACATGCGCGAGCAGATCATTGCCCTCGGTGGCGAGGTGCGCTGCCAGCAGCGCGTGGTCGATCTGCTGCTGGATGATGGCCATGACGGCAAGACGGTGCGCGGCGTGCGCGTGCAAGACCTGCGCGACGGCAGCACGACCGAGATTGCCGCCACGCAGGTCGTACTGGCGCTGGGCCACAGCGCGCGCGACACCTTTGCCATGCTGCACGCGCGCGGCGTGGCGCTGCAGGTCAAGCCGTTTTCCATCGGCTTTCGCATTGAGCATCCGCAAAGCGTGATCGACCGCGCGCGCTGGGGCCGCCACGCCGGCCACCCGCTGCTGGGCGCAGCGGACTACAAGCTGGTGCACCACGCCGCCAATGGACGCACGGTGTACAGCTTTTGCATGTGCCCGGGCGGCACCGTGGTGGCCGCCACCAGTGAGAGCGGGCGCGTAGTGACCAACGGCATGAGCCAGTATTCGCGCAACGAGCGCAACGCCAACGCGGCCATCGTCGTGGGGATCGAGCCGCAGGATTTTTGCGTGAGCGACGATGCCTTTGTGCAGGCATTCGGTGCCGAGGCGGGCGCGCGTTACGCCGCTGAAACCGCCGCCCTGCACGCGCACGGCAGCACGTGCGTACACCCGCTCGCAGGCATCGCCCTGCAGCGCGCGCTCGAAGCCGCTGCCTTTACCCAAGGCGGCAGCAATTACGAGGCACCCGGGCAACTGGTGGGCGACTTCCTGGCCGAGCGTGCGTCCCACACCTGGGGCAGCGTGCAGCCGTCGTACCGGCCCGGCGTGCACCTGGGGGACCTGGCTCCGCTTCTGCCCGACTACGCCATTGCCGCCCTGCGTGAGGCGCTGCCGGCCTTTGCCAAGAAGATCAAGGGCTTTGACATGGCCGACGCGGTGCTCACGGGGGTGGAGACGCGCACCTCGTCGCCACTGCGCATCACGCGCAATGACGACTTTGAAAGCATCAATGTTGCCGGCCTGTACCCGGCGGGCGAAGGTGCGGGCTACGCTGGTGGCATTCTTTCGGCAGCGGTCGATGGCATCAAGGTAGCCGAGGCGCTGGCGTGCAAGCTGCTGGCCAACTCTCCATGAACCGCACCGCCACTTTCGTCATCGCGAGCGAAGCGCGGCGATCCATGACTTCTGGCTGCATGGACTGCCGCGTCGCTTCGCTCCTCGCAATGACGAAACCACGGTTCATGGCCACTGGGCAGTTTCGGCAACCCGAAACCGGGGGGCTCCAAATAGCCCCAAGCAGCGGCAATAAAATTGTTTCGCGCAGAATGAGACCCTCTGCAACCTTGAACGAACCCATGCCCCTGACCCTGCGCCGCGCGCTGCATCTCACACTGACGCTGACCCTGTGCATTGCCGCGCTGGCGGCGCGCGCCGAGTTGGGTGGCACGCAAGCGTCGCTGGCCCTAGACCAGGCCAATCTGGGTGCCAGCCTGCGACTGTCGAAAGAGCCGTCCTACCAACTGGCGGTGCTGACCCTGCCCAACGGCGTGCGCGTGCGCGAATACCTTTCGGCCTCGGGCCAGATCTTTGCCATTGGCTGGGATGGTCCGCAGTTGCCCGACCTGGAACTGCTGCTGGGCAACCACCACCCCAGCTACCTGGATGCGATGGGCCAGAGAAGCCGAGGCGTGCGCGTGCAACGGCCCGACCTGGTGATTGAGTCCGGCGGCATGATGCGCGCCTATGTCGGGCGCGCCTATCTGCCCACGCTGCTGCCTGCCGGGGTGCGCCCCCAGGACATTCAGTGATGCGCTACGCCGCGTTGCTGCTGGTACTGGTGTTGGCCGCGTGCGGCGGGGGCGGCGCGGGCGTCACGCCTACGCCTAACCCTACGCCCGATCCTTCCCCGACACCGACACCTACGCCACTGGCGGCGAATGCGGTAGCAGTGATCATCGAACCCGGCCCGGGCAGCAATGTCAACGTGCCTTACGTCTCGGTCAAGGTCTGCGCGCCTGGCACCTCGACATGCCAGACGATTGACCACGTGCTGGTGGACACCGGCTCGTTCGGCCTGCGCCTGCTGGCGTCCAACGTCACGGCGCTGGCGCTGCCCGCGCAAACCGATAGCAGCGGCAGCGCCGTGCTGAGCTGTGGTCAGTTCGTCAACTTTGTCACCTGGGGTCCGGTGAAACTTGCTGATGTGACGATTGGCAGCAAGCGCGTGGGCGCACTGCCGATTCAAGCCGTTGCCGACCCCAAATACCCCAGCATCCCCGTCAGTTGCGGCAGCGCCAGGTCGGCCGCCACCACCGCCAGTGCCCTGGGTGCCAATGGCATCCTGGGCGTTGGCGTACGCACCAACGACGATCAGCAGTACTACAACTGCGTCTCGGGCGCGCGTTTCCATTCCATTGATCCCTGCATGATCAACCTGGCTGCGGCCAAGCAGGTGCAAAACCCGGTGGCGCTGTTTGCCAGTGACAACAATGGCGTGGTGTTGCAATTCCCCGCAGTGCCGAGTACGGGCGCAGATCGGCTAGACGGCGTGATGCTGTTTGGCATTGACACGCAGGACAACAACCGGCTCGGTGCCGCCAAGGTGGTGCCGACCGACGCTTCGGGCTATTTCACCACCACCTACAAGGGCACGGCACTGCGCCAGAGCTTTATGGACAGCGGCTCCAATGGCCTGTTCTTTGCGGACGCGAGCCTGAGCCCGTGCAGCAGCGTGGACTCGGGGTTTTACTGTCCGTCACCGACGCAGAACCTGACGGCATCCATCGCCCTGCAAGGCGGTGCCAGTGGTAGCGTCAACTTTGCCATTGCCGATGCGGCAGCGCTGCTTTTTTCCACCGGCTACGTGTTCAACAACCTGGGCGGCAGCATGACCGGCGCGTCGTTTGACTGGGGCTTGCCGTTCTTCCTGGGCCGCAGCGTCTACACCGTGATCGAAGGGCGCAGCACCAGCGCAGGCGTTGGGCCGATGTACGCCTACACCAACTAGGCGCTGCGCTCGGGCTCGGGTGCTGCTACCGGGCGCGTGGCACCCCACAGGCCAAACAGGCACAGCGCAATGCCGCAGCCCGAGACCCAGTCCGGCCGCCACGCCTCCAGCGCCGCCGACACCAGCAGGGCAATGGCCGGAATCACCAGTCCCACCAGCGAGGCACGCGCGGGCCCCTGGCGCTGGGCCAGCTTGAAATACAAGATGAACGCCGCCACCGAACCCATGCTGCTGAGGTACAGCAGCGAGAGCCAGTAACTCGCACGTCCATCGACACGAAACTCGACCGAAGTGGCCGCCGCAATCAGCAGCAGCGTGAGCGCGCCGTAGCCCATGCTCCAGGCCAGCAGCGGCACCAGTGGCATGCCTTGGCCCGTGAGGCGCAGCGTCAGCATATTGCCCAACGACGCCATGACCACCGCCGTCATGGCCAGGCCCACGCCCAGCAGCACCTGCGGACTGCGCCCGGCGGCGGCAATATCGGGCCAGAAGATCAGCGCCACACCCAGCACCCCCAGCAGACCCGAGAGCATGAAGCGCTTGGTGATGCGTTGCCCGAAAAACAGCACGCCGCCAATGGCATTGGTAAACATCATGAGCGAGAACAGCACCGCCACCAGCCCCGAGGCCAGGTACTTTTCCGACTCGTAGGTGCACCAGTAGTTCACACCGTACTGCACCGCGCCGGTCAGGAACAAGGTGCCGTGGAATGCGCGTGGTGCCAGCAGGGTTTCGCCGCGCCAGCGCGCAATGCCAAACAGCAGCACGCTGGCCAGGCCAAAGCGCATGGCCACCGAATGCAGGGCTGCGGTTTCGCCCAGTTGGTACAGGATTACGTGCCAGGTGGTGGCCCAAATCAGAGTGGGCGCCCAAAACAGAAAGCGGTCAGACATGCGGGTGGTTGTAACACAGCGGCCCGGACGCAAAACGCCGTGCCGGTGTACCATGACGCACCATGCCGGTTGATCCCGCTGTTGCCAAGATTTATGCCGAGAATTTTCGCGCAGACGTGATCGTGCGCCCCAGCGGGCTGAACCTGGATCCGGCCATCGTCCAGAAGATTGCCAACCGCGTCAAAGTGTTCAAGGGCATGACGCACGACTGCCTGATGAGCACGCTGGCCATGGCCGAGCACCAGGCCTACCGCGCAGGCGATGTGGTGTTTAACGAAGGCGACATTGGCAGCTCATTTCACGTCCTGATTGCCGGTGAGGTGATCGTGGAAAAGCGCAAGAGCGGCGTGCTGGTGCCGCTAGCGCGCCTGGGCGCAGGCGAGTGTTTTGGCGAGATGGCCATGGTAGGCAACCACTTGCGCAGTGCCAGCGTGCGCGCCGTGGGCACCGCCGCCACCATGCGCTTTGACCGCGAGCGGATCGACGCCTACCCCGACAGCGCCCACATCATCTACCGCAACATCGCCAGCGTCCTGGCCACACGACTGGACGAATCCAGCGAACTGCTGGCCGACCTGGTGGCGCGCACCAGCGACACCGAGCCTGCACCGCTGGCATGAAGTCATGGATCGCCACGGCCTGACGGCCTCGCGATGACGAGGTAGTGACCTCGCGATGACGAGGTAGTGACCTCGCGATGACGAGGTAGTGGCCTCGCGAGGACGAGGTGGTGGCCTCGCGATGACGAAGGGCCTCGCGCTTTCAGGCTCCTGTCTGGGCCTGCAGCGCGGCGATGCGTTCTTCCAGCGGGGGGTGGGTTGAAAACAACTGGCCGATGCCGCCGGCAATGCCCATGGCGGACAGGCTCTTGGGCAACTCGCCCGGGGCCATGCCGCCCAGGCGAGCCAGGGCGTTGATCATGGGCTGCTTGCGCCCGAGCAGGTGGGCCGAGCCAGAATCGGCGCGAAACTCGCGCTGCCGCGAGAACCAGGCCACCACCATGGCCGCGGCAAACCCGAGCACGATGTCAAGCACGATGGTGGTCAGCATATAGCCCAGGCCCGGGCCGCTGCTGCGCTCGTCGCCCTTGCGCAAAAAGCTGTCGACGGCGTAACCAATCACGCGGCTGAGGAACACCACAAAGGTATTCATCACGCCCTGGATCAGCGTCATGGTGACCATGTCGCCATTGGCAACGTGGGCGATCTCGTGGCCGATGACGGCTTCCACTTCGTCGCGCGTCATGCCTTGCAGCAGGCCGGTGGAAACGGCCACCAGCGCCGAATTCTTGAAGGCACCGGTGGCAAAGGCGTTGGGGTCGCCTTCAAAAATGCCGACCTCGGGCATGCCAATGCCGGCGCGCTCGGAGAGTTGGCGCACGGTTTCGACAATCCAGGCTTCGTCCACGTTTTGCGGTTGCTCGATCACCCGCACGCCCGACGACCACTTGGCCATGGGCTTGCTGATCAAGAGCGAAATGATGGCCCCGCCAAACCCCATGACCAGCGCGTAGCCCAGCAGGGCACCCAGGTTGAGACCGCTGCCGCTGAGGTAGCGGTTGACCCCCAGCAGGCTGGCAACGATGCCCAGCACCGTGACGACCAACACGTTGGTCAGAACAAACAAAAGAATGCGTTTCATGGTTTCCTTCTAGTCCGACTCCCCCCGGGGAAGTCCGTGGTGCCAATGTTAGGGGTGTTCGGACGATTTTCAAGGCTGCAGCGTCAAAGTGGCGCAGTTTACGGCCCTGGGTTCAGCATTTGCCAATGCAACGTCTCTTCGGCGCACAAAGGTTTGAGCGTGGCCTGGCCGAAGGCAAACTCGGACGGCACGCGCCAAGGCGTGCGCGCAAGCGTCACGTGGGTGGTGTTGCGCGGCAGGCCGTAAAAGTCGGCCCCGTGCAAACTGGCAAAGCCTTCCAACCGATCCAAAGCGTTCGCTGCGTCAAACGCCTGCGCGTACAGTTCCAGCGCCGTGAAGGCGGTGTAACAGCCCGCACAGCCACTGGCGTGCTCCTTGAGTTGGGCCGGGTGCGGCGCGCTGTCGGTGCCCAAAAAGAAACGCGTGTTGCCGCTGATGGCGGCTTCGACCAATGCCTGGCGATGCAGTTCGCGCTTGAGCACCGGCAGGCAGTAGTAGTGCGGGCGGATGCCGCCGGTAAAAATGGCGTTGCGGTTGTAGAGCAGGTGGTGCGCCGTGATGGTGGCGGCGGTAAAGCGGTCGGCTTGCTGCACGTACTGCGCGGCCTCGCGCGTGGTGATGTGCTCAAACACAATCTTCAGTTCGGGGAAATCACGGCGTAGCGGAATCAACTGGCTGTCGATGAACACCGCCTCGCGGTCAAACAGGTCCACCTCGGGGGAAGTTACCTCGCCGTGCACCAGCAGCAACATGCCAGCGCGCTGCATGGCTTCGAGCGTGGCGTAGGTCTTGCGCACATCGGTCACGCCCGCGTCGCTGTTGGTGGTGGCGCCGGCCGGGTAGAGCTTGACGGCGGCTACGCCTGCGTCTTTGGCGCGCGCAATCTCGTCGGGCGGCAGATTGTCGGTAAGGTAGAGCGACATCACCGGCTCAAACGTCACACCCGCAGGCACCGCCGCCTGGATGCGCGCACGGTACTCCAGCGCCTGCGCGGTAGTGGTGACTGGCGGACGCAGGTTGGGCATGATCAGCGCTCGGCCAAATTGCGCCGCCGTGTGCGGCACCACGGTCTGCAACGCGTCGCCATCGCGCACATGCACGTGCCAGTCGTCCGGGCGGGTGAAGGTGAGCGTATCCACGCGCGCGAGGGTGCTTGCTGCGGCGCTCATGACGATGCCACCAGATGCGCCCACAGCGCCTGCGCCACACTCTTCGGGGGTGAACCTGCACCGCGCTGCGTCTCCTTGCCCTGGGGCTTTTCGCGGTAGGCGCGCACGTCCATGGTGAACTGCATTTCGGGCAGGCCCGGTGGCACGGCACTCACCAGTTTCTTGTGCACAAATTCCTTGCGTACCGCGCTGTGCGGCAGGAAAGCAATGCCGTGGCCTTCGAGCGCCATCACCTTGAGGCCCTCGGCCATATCGGTTTCGTACACCCGCTCCAGGTGCATCGGGATGGCTGACTGCTTGAGCAGCATGTCCACCACCTGCCCCAGATAGGCACCGGGTGCATAGCCCAGGTAGGGCAGCGGCTTGTCGATCTTGCCGGGCAGCTCAAACAGCGGCGCGCCGTGCGCGTCGGCACGCACATAGGGCGCAATCACCTCTTCGCCCAGGCTCACCATCTCGTAGCGCTCGGGGTCCAGCTGGAACGGCTGCGAGGGGTGGTGGTAGGCAATCACCAAGTCGCAACTGCCCTCCACCAACCGCATCACGGCGTCGTGCACGTTGAGCGCAATCAGCCGACTCTTGAACGGGCCAAAGTGCTCGCGCAGGCTGGTCACCCAGGTGGGAAAGAACGTGAAGGCCAGCGTGTGGGGCACGGCAAACTCGATAAAGTCGTCGCCAACAGCGGTGTGCGCGCGCAGCATGGCGCGCGTGCTTTGCAGCGACTGCAGCATGTCCTGCGCCTGGTCGCGCAGCGTCTCGCCCGCAGCGGTCAGGCGCGGCGGGTAGCTGCTGCGGTCCACCAGATCGGTGCCGGCCCAGGTCTCGAGCGACTGGATGCGCCGCGAAAACGCCGGCTGCGTCACATGGCGCAATTGCGCCGAGCGGCTGAAACTATGGGTCTCGGCCAACGAAACAAAATCTTCAAGCCATTTGGTTTCCATGGGCGCGATTATCAACCCGCTCGCCTGCCCCCCAGAAATGACGAAGGCCGCATATAGCGGCCTTCCCATTTGGTGCATCTGGCGATTACTCGCTTCAGCTTGTTAGCGTCCAGAGCGCATATCCCAATCGTTTTGGTGCGCGAATCATAACGCAAGTTACCAAGGCAAAAGCGTCAAATTTCTACGCTTGCCAACTACCGCATAGCAAATAATTGCTATATTGAAAGGCGTCAACTCGCGGTAAATTCGTTCCTCAAGCGCAATTGAAAATTGACCGTTTGTGTTTTCCTTGCGCGACGCCAACAACAAGTACGGAGAAAACATGGCTAGCATGCGTTACAGACTCGCCCTGGACCTGGGCAGCACATCATTGGGTTGGGCCATGGTGAGGCTCAATGCGGAGAACCACCCTTGCGCCGTCATCAAGGCGGGGGTGCGCATTTTTTCTGACGGGCGCAACCCCAAGGATGGAAGCTCGTTGGCGGTAACCCGCCGCGAAGCCCGCGCAATGCGCCGCAGGCGCGACCGCTTGCTAAAGCGCAAGGCGCGCATGATGACCAATCTGGTGGCGCACGGGTTTTTCCCCCGCGAGGAATCCAGACGCAAAGCACTACAGAACCTTAACCCCTATGCCCTGCGGGCAAAGGGCCTGGTCCATGCGTTGTTGCCCGAGGAATTTGCCCGCGCGCTGTTTCACATCAACCAGCGTCGTGGCTTCAAAAGCAACCGCAAAACCGACAAGAAGGAAAACGACGCAGGCGCACTTAAAGCCGCCATCAGCAAGTTACGCCAGGACATGGCCGCAACCGGTTGCCGCACGGTAGGTGAATGGCTGCACAAGCGTGACCAGGCTGGGCTGGGCGTGCGCGCGCGTTATCGCCAAACCAAGGTGACGCGCGACAACGGCAAAACGGGCATTGACAAGAGCTACGACCTGTACATTGACCGCGCCATGATTGAGGTCGAGTTTGACGCCTTGTGGGCCAAGCAATCCGAACTCAATCCACACTTGTTTACCGAAGCTGCGCGACAGGACTTGCGTTATTGCCTGCTGTTTCAACGCAATCTCAAGCCCGTGTCGCCTGGGCGCTGCACGCTGTTGCCCGAAGAAGTGCGTGCGCCGTTGGCTTTGCCCAGCGTGCAGCGCTTTCGCATCTACCAGGAAGTCAACAACCTGCGCATCGTGCGCCAGGGGTTGCGCGAAGAAGCACTCACGCTGCATCAGCGGGATCAGGTCGTCGCCTTGCTGGAACAGAGCCGAAAAGTCACGTTTCCAAAAATCAAAAAGGCGTTGGGTTTGGGGTCCATCCAATTCAACTTGGAAGACGCCAAGCGCACCGAACTCAATGGCAACACCACCAGCGCCGAACTCTCCAAGGACGCGCATTTCGGCAAGCAGTGGTTTGGCTTTAGCGACAACAAGCAGGACGCCATCGTCATGCAACTGGTGACCGAAGAAAACCTGGCAACGCTGGTGCGGTGGCTGCGCGATGAAACCGGCGTGGACGCTGAAGCAGCGGAAAGAATTGCCAACGCCGGATTGCCCGAAGGCTATGGCAGCCTCAGTGCGACAGCACTGGCGCGCATTCTCCCGGCGTTGCGAGCCGATGTCGTCACCTACGACAAGGCTGTCATCACAGCGGGCTTTGAGCACCACAGCAATATCAACGCAGCAGCCACGGGTGAAATACTGCCCGAGTTGCCTTACTACGGCATACCGTTGCAACGGCACGTCGCCTTTGGCTCGGGTAAGGCGGAGGACAGCGACGAAAAGCGCTACGGCAAGATTGCCAACCCCACCGTGCACATTGGCTTGAACCAGGTGCGCCGGGTGGTCAATGCCTTGATCAAACGCTACGGCCACCCAAGCGAAGTCATCATTGAACTGGCGCGCGACCTCAAGCAGAGCAGAGAGCAGCGTGAGCAGGACAACAAGCAGCAAGCCGAGAACCAGCGCCGCAACCAGCAACTGCGTTCCGATATTGCCGGTGTGCTTGGCATTAACGAAGAACGTGTTCGCACCGCCGACATCCAGAAAATGATCCT
>CAIPBW010000046.1 GCA_903863395.1 uncultured beta proteobacterium | reverse complement strand
TGCTCACCGGCGGGCCGCTGGGCATCATGCAGTCGGTGATGGACAACGTGATTCCCTACATCCACGACCGCAAGCAGTTCGGCCAGAGCATCGGCGAATTCCAACTCATCCAGGGCAAGGTGGCCGACATGTACACCGTGCTGCAGGCCGGACGCTCGTTCGCCTACACCGTGGCCAAGAATCTGGACCTACTGGGTGCGGAGCACGTGCGCCAGGTGCGCAAGGACTGCGCCTCGGTGATTCTGTGGACCGCGGAAAAGGCCACCTGGATGGCGGGCGAAGGCGTGCAGATTTTCGGCGGCAACGGCTACATCAACGAATACCCCCTGGGACGCCTGTGGCGCGATGCCAAGCTCTACGAAATCGGCGCCGGAACCAGCGAAATCCGCCGCATGCTCATCGGTCGCGAACTCTTTGGCGAGACCATGTAATGCTGTTTGCACCGGATGTCCCCACCCTGGTGGGCGTGGCTCGCACATGCGGTTATGTGAAAGAGGCCGATTTGCCGCGCAGTGCAATCAAGGCTGGGCGTGTCATTGATCGCGTGCAGTGGGCAAGCTATCGCCCCGTCTCGACGACATCCTGATTTTTCTTATGCCACAACAACTAGCGGATCTTCTTGCCAACAACCGTGTCTGGGCGCAGCGCATGGAGCAGCAGCGCCCCGGGTTTTTCGGGCACTTGGCCCAGCAACAGACACCCAAGTACCTCTGGATTGGTTGCTCCGACAGTCGCGTGCCGGCCAACGAAATCACCGGGCTTGATCCGGGCGAGGTCTTCGTGCACCGCAATGTGGCCAATGTGGTGGTGCACTCCGACCTCAATGCACTCTCGGTCATCCAGTTTGCGGTGGACCATTTGAAAGTGGAGCACATCATGGTGGTGGGGCACTACGGCTGTGGTGGTGTGCTCGCAGCCTTGCGCGGCACGCGCGTGGGCCTGGCCGACAACTGGCTACGCCATGTGCACGATGTCAAGTTACGCCACCGCCGCCGCATTGAGCATTTGTGCACTTCCGCGCAGGAAGACGTGCTGTGCGAGATGAATGTCATCGAGCAGGTGGGCAATGTGGCCATGTCCAACGTCCTGCAAGACGCCTGGAGCCGGGGCCAGCAGGTCAGCGTGCACGGCTGGTGCTATGGGCTCAAGGATGGCCTGCTCAAAGACCTGGGCGTCACCATGCAAGGGCCCGACGAAGTGGTCAACGTCTTTCGCTCCGCCTTGAAGCGTTACCCGCGCGGTCAAAAAACACAGGAATGAATCCAGGCCGACGCTCACTTTATCAATCCATTATTTTTTACCTTAGGAGTAGTTCATGACAGATTCCATCGTTATCGTAGGAGCAGCCCGCACGCCCATGGGCAGTTTTCAAGGAGATTTCGCGTCGCTCGCAGCGCACGACCTGGGTGGCGCGGCCATCAAGGCGGCCGTGCAGCGCGCAGGCATCTCCCCTGACCTGGTGACTGAAGTGCTGTTCGGCAACTGCCTGATGGCTGGCCAGGGCCAGGCACCGGCGCGCCAGGCGGGCTTCAAGGGCGGTTTGCCCAAGAGCGCTGGTGCCGTCACGCTGTCCAAGATGTGCGGCTCGGCCATGCGTGCGGCCATGTTCGCCAACGACATGTTGCTCGCGGGCAGCCACGAGGTGCTGGTAGCGGGCGGCATGGAGAGCATGACCAACGCACCCTACTTGTTGCCCAAGGCGCGCGCCGGTTACCGCATTGGCCACGACCGCATTTTTGACCACATGATGCTCGACGGGCTGGAAGACGCTTACGAGGCTGGCCGCTCGATGGGCACCTTTGGCGAAGACTGCGCTGCCAAGTACAGCTTCACCCGCGCGGAGCAGGACGCCTTTGCCACCGCCAGCGTGCAGCGCGCCAAGGCCGCCACCGAGTCGGGTGCCTTTGCCGCAGAAATCACGCCCGTCACCGTCAAGGGCCGTGGTGGCGAGGTGGTGGTCTCGATTGACGAAGGTCCGGGCAAGATCAAGATTGACAAGATCTCCAGCCTCAAGCCAGCCTTCAAAAAAGACGGCACCATCACCGCCGCGTCAAGCTCGTCAATCAACGACGGTGCCGCCGCGTTGGTAATGATGAAGGCCAGCACCGCTGCCAAACTGGGTTGCAAGCCGCTGGCGCGCATCGTTGCGCACGCAACCCACGCGCAGGAGCCCGAGTGGTTTGCCACGGCACCAGTGGGCGCTACGCAAAAGGCGCTGGCCAAGGCGGGCTGGGCGGTGGGTGATGTGGACTTGTGGGAAGTCAACGAAGCCTTTGCCGTGGTGCCGATGGCGCTGATGAAGGAGTTGGGCGTGCCGCACGACAAGGTCAACGTCAATGGTGGCGCCTGTGCGCTGGGCCATCCCATCGGTGCCTCCGGCGCGCGCATCATGGTAACGCTGCTGTACGCACTACAGGCGCGCGGGCTCAAGAAGGGGCTGGCGACTCTGTGCATTGGCGGCGGGGAAGCCACTGCAGTGGCGCTGGAGATGCTCTGAGTTTGGTGTGTTTTTGCCGCTTGATGTGGCGTGGTTTCCTGCCGAGGGCGGGGAGTTCCGGGGGGCTCATGCTGTCAAAGGCCCAGAAATCGCCCCCCGGAACTCCCCGCCCTCGGCGAGAGTGCTGTTGCGCGTGCTTGGCACGGCAGATCGCGGCGTTGGGAAACCAAAGATTTGAGACCACTTTCATTAAAAATACAATATAGTCGCGACTATTATTCATTTAACTATCGTTTAGTCGTATTATTTCTCTATGAAGCGGTATTTGAACGACCTTGTCCGGGATGACCTGGCTCGCAAGATGGTGTTTCTTACCGGCCCACGGCAGGTAGGCAAAACCACGCTGAGCCAGCAGTTGATTGCGGAGCAAGGTGGTCAATACCTCAACTACGACGTGGCTGCCGACCAGAGCCTGATCGTCAACCAACGCTGGAGTCCGCGCGCGCCTTTGCTGGTGCTCGATGAAATCCACAAGATGCCCAATTGGAAGCCGTGGCTGAAGGGTGTGTACGACGGCAAACCTGCTGCGCAGCGGCTACTGGTGACCGGCAGTGCGCGTCTGGAGACCTTTCGGCAGGGGGGCGAGTCGTTGGCTGGGCGGTTCCTGGGGTTGCGCCTGCACCCGCTATCGGTACGGGAGTGGTGCGCACAAACATCGGCCACGCCCGAGCAGGCATTGACCCATTTGCTGGAGCGCGGGGGCTTCCCTGAGCCCTGTCTGGCAGAGTCGGTCGAGCAGGCCGAGCGCTGGCGGCGGCAGTATTTCGATGGTTTGGTGCGTAACGACGTGCTGGAGTTCTCGCGCATTCAGGAGGTCAACGCCATCAAGCTGTTTGCCCACATGCTGCGTTCGCGCGTGGGCTCACCGCTTTCGCTGGCCAGCATCGCGCGTGACCTGTCCATTTCGCCGGTCACGCTCAAGAAGTACCTGGACATTCTGGAGGCGCTCTACATCGTCTTTGTGGTGCGGCCCTGGCACGACAACATCGCACGCTCGGTGCTGCAGTCACCCAAGGTCTATTTCTTTGATACTGGCCTGGTGGAAGGCGACGACGGCGTCCGGTTTGAAAATCTGGTGGCGGCGAGTTTGCTCAAGCACGTGCACTGGCGGCACGATGCCCAGGGCAAGGAAGCCGACCTGCACTACATTCGCACCAAGGACGGTGCCGAAGTGGACTTTGCGCTGAGCGAAAAGAACCAGTTGACACATCTGGTGGAGTGCAAACTCACCGACGACAAGCCGCACCGTGCCTTGCGGCGCTTTGCAGCGCAACACCCCCACGCCAAGGCGACACAGGTCGTGCGCGACCTAAGGCATAGTTTTACTGTGGATGCACTGGAAATCCAGCGCGCCGATGAATTTTTACTGAACCTGCTTGCATAACATTCACTCATAGGAATTTCCCATGCTACTTACCCTCGACCAGGAAATGGTGCGCGACGCGGTTCGCGATTTTGCGCAAAAAGAGTTGTGGCCCAACGCCGCCAAGTGGGACAAGGAGCACCACTTTCCCAAGGACGTGCACCAAGGCCTGGCCGCGCTGGGGGCGTATGGCATTTGCGTGCCTGAGGCTTATGGCGGCGCCAACAT
This sequence comes from uncultured beta proteobacterium, assembly GCA_903863395.1. Taxonomy (GTDB): domain Bacteria; phylum Pseudomonadota; class Gammaproteobacteria; order Burkholderiales; family Burkholderiaceae_C; genus Allorhodoferax. The sequence continues at coordinate 3,851 of CAIPBW010000046.1, read as the reverse complement.
GGACTATCTGACACTGGCGCTGGTGCTGGAGGAAATCGCTGCCGGTGATGGCGGCACCAGTACCGTGATTTCGGTCACCAACTGCCCGGTCAACGCCATTCTGATGCGCTATGGTTCCGAGGCGCAAAAGCAGAAGTGGCTCACGCCCCTGGCGCAGGGCCAGATGCTGGGTGCTTTTTGCCTGACCGAGCCGCACGTGGGGTCGGACGCGTCTTCGCTGCGCACCACGGCGGTGAAAGACGGTGACGGCTATGTGCTCAATGGTGTCAAGCAGTTCATCACCAGCGGCAAGCACGGCGATGTGGCCATCGTGATTGCGGTCACCGACCGGGGCGCGGGCAAGAAGGGCATGAGTGCCTTTCTGGTTCCCACTACGGCACCGGGCTATGTGGTGGCGCGTCTGGAAGACAAACTCGGTCAGCATTCCAGCGACACTGCGCAGATCAACTTTGACAACTGCCGCGTCCCGGCCGAGAACCTGATCGGGCGCGAGGGCGAAGGCTACGGCATTGCCCTGGGCGGCCTGGAAGGCGGGCGCATTGGCATTGCGGCGCAGAGCGTGGGCATGGCGCGCAGCGCCCTGGACTTTGCTGTTGCCTACGCCAAGGACCGCCAAAGCTTCGGGCAACCAATCTTCAACCACCAGGCTGTGGGTTTCCGGTTGGCCGAATGCGCCACGCAGCTTGAAGCTGCGCGGCAACTGATCTGGCACGCGGCAAGCCTGCGCGACGCTGGTCGGCCCTGCCTCAAGGAAGCCGCCATGGCCAAGCTCTTTGCCAGCGAAATGGCCGAAAAAGTCTGCAGCGCGGCGATCCAGACGCTGGGCGGCTACGGCTATGTGAGCGACTTCCCGGTGGAGCGCATCTACCGCGACGTGCGCGTCTGCCAGATTTACGAAGGCACCTCGGACGTGCAGAAGATCATCATCCAGCGCGCCTTGGGCTGACGCCGTGGAGCCGGTCGTCCTGCCAGCGGGCCTTCAGGTTTTCGAGCGCGGCTGGCTCTCCAGCAACAACGTGCTCATCAAAGGGCGCGAGCGCTGTGCGCTGATCGACAGCGGCTACTGCACGCACGCGCCCCAAACGCTGGCCCTGGTGCAGGCGAACCTGCAAGGGCGCTCGCTCGACGTGCTGCTCAACACCCATTTGCACAGCGACCACTGCGGCGGCAATGCCACGCTGCAAGCGGTGTACCCGGCGTTGCAAACCTTGATCCCGCCCGGTCATGCGCACTTTGTGCGCGATTGGGACCCAGTGGCGCTGACCTACGTGCCCACCGGCCAGAGTTGCCCACAGTTTCACTTTGAGGGAACGCTTGAGCCTGGCACCGAAATCCGCCTGGGCGACGCGCTGTGGCAGATCCACGCCGCGCCCGGGCACGACACGCATTCCGTGATTCTGTTCGAGCCTCTGAGTCGCTTGCTGGTCTCGGCCGACGCGCTTTGGGAGCGTGGCTTTGGCGTGGTGTTTCCCGAACTCGATGGCGAGGGCGCTTTTGACGAAGTGGCCAACACGCTCGACATCATCGAGGCCTTGCAGCCGCTTACCGTGATCCCCGGCCACGGCGCACCGTTTACCGGTGTGGCGCAGGCACTGGCGGTGGCGCGCGCGCGACTGGACGGTTTCGTGCAAAGCCCCGAAAAGCACATGCAGTACGCGTCCAAGGTGTTGCTTAAATTCAAGTTGCTCGAAGTGCAGCAACTGGAGTTGCAGGTGCTGGTGGCGTGGGCGCAAAGCACACCGTACTTTGCCTCCACCTTCGCGCGCCATTTCGCCGCAGTTCCCTTGGCGCAGGCAGTGGAGCAACTGGTGCGCGACCTGGTGCGCTCGGGCGCGGCCACGGTGCAGGGCAGCGTGGTCTGCAACGTTTGAGCGGATAGATAGTTCCCCCAATGCTTTGGGGCGGACGTTGGTGCATGATGTGGGGATCAGGCGACGGGCATGCCGGGGTGTCCGGCGCTGCGCCGACGCTCGGAATATTCAGGAGACATTCATGCCCATTACCAAAGGATTTCGCGCCCTCGTTGACGAGGCCATGGCCGAAGTCACAACCTATTCGGTCGAGCAGGTGCGCGCGCGTGTGAACGACGCCAACACACAGATCGTCGATATCCGCGATATCCGTGAGTTGGGCGACGGCACAGTGCGCAATGCCTTTCATGCGCCGCGTGGCATGCTGGAGTTCTGGGTCGATCCGGCTTCGCCGTACCACAAGAAAATCTTTGCCGACGAGTCCAAGGAGTTCATCCTGTTCTGTGGTGCGGGCTGGCGCAGTGCGCTTGCGGCCAAGGCGCTGCAGGACATGGGCATGACCAATGTTGCCCATATTGACGGCGGCTGGGCCGAATGGGTCAAACAGGGTGCGCCCACCGAAACGCTTGAAGATCAAAAGGCGCGACGCAGCGCCAAGACCTGAACACCTGGGAGGTGGCGCACCATGGACATGAAAATACCCAACGGATTCATGGCCGAAACCCATGAAGTGCAGAACCAGCCCCCCGCGCTGCAGGATTACAACCCGTACCTGCAGGACGCGGCCCTGCGCGAGGCAGTGCAGCGCGAGGGCGCAGCCTGGGCCGAGGCCGACCTCACGGCCTTTGGCGCACTCACCGGTTCAAGCGAGGTGATCGAGCTGGGCTTTCAGGCCAACGAGAACAAACCGGTCCTCTACACCCACAACAACTACGGGCACCGCATCGACGAAGTGCGCTTTCACCCGGCCTACCACCGGCTGATGCAGATGTCGCTGGAAAGCGGCTTGCACTCCTCGCACTGGACGCACCCGCAGCCCGGCGCGCAGGTGGCGCGCGCCGCCAAGTTCTACCTGCAAAGCCAGGTCGATGCCGCGCATGGCTGCCCGGTTACCATGACCTCGGCCGTGGTGCCCTCGCTGCTGGAGCAACCCGACCTTGCCGCGCAGTGGCTGCCCAAGATCATGGCCTGCGGCTACGACCATCGCAACGTGCCCGTGACGCAGAAGCAGGCGGTCACCATCGGCATGGCGATGAGCGAAAAGCAGGGCGGCTCCGACGTGCGCGCCAACAGCTTGCGCGCCTACCCGCTGGGCGCAGGCGGGTCGGGTCAGGCGTATGAGTTGGTGGGCCACAAGTATTTTGTTTCGGCCCCGATGTGCGACGCCTTTCTGGTGCTGGCGCAGGCACCCGGCGGCCTGTCGTGCTTTTTGCTGCCGCGCTGGAGAGCCGACGGCAGCAAGAACCCGCTGCAGATCCAGCGCCTCAAAAACAAGATGGGCAATGTGGCCAACGCTTCGTGCGAAACCGAGCTGCGCGGTGCCTATGCCGAGATGGTCGGCCCCGAAGGTCGGGGCGTAGCCACCATTCTCAAGATGGTGACCATGACACGCATCGACTGCATGATCGGCTCGTCCTCGGGCATGCGCCAGGCAGCGGCGCAAGCCCTGCACCACGCCAAGTACCGCGCCGCCTTTGGCAAACTGCTCTCCGATCAGCCGCTGATGCAAAACGTGCTGGCCGATCTGGTGATCGAGCAAGAAGCCGCACTGGCCCTGACCATGCGCATCGCCCGCGCGCTGGACCAGAGCACGCCCGCCGAGAAACTGCTGGTGCGCATGGGCACGGCGGTGGGCAAGTACTGGATTTGCAAGCGCACGCCCGCACACGCGGCCGAGGCAATGGAGTGCATTGGCGGTAGCGGCGTAATGGAAGACTGCATCATGCCGCGGCTGTTCCGCGAGTCGCCGGTCAACTCGATTTGGGAGGGCAGCGGCAACGTCCAGTGCCTGGACATGCTACGCGCCATGCACCGCAACCCCGGCTCGGTGGAAACCTATGTGGCCGAGGTTAAAGCCGGGTTTGGCGCGGACCGCCGCCT
>CAIPBW010000045.1 GCA_903863395.1 uncultured beta proteobacterium | reverse complement strand
GCTGGCGGCGGCGCGTGGCGCGTTTCCAAGGCGGCGTCTGGTGCTGGCATTTCAGCCGCACCGCTACACCCGCACCCGCGACTGCTTTGACGACTTTGTGCAAGTCATCGGCCACGCCGACTCGGTGTTGCTGGGCGAGGTCTATGCCGCAGGTGAGCCGCCCATCGTCGCCGCCGATGGCCGCGCCCTGGCACGCGCGCTGCGCATTGCGGGCAAGGTGGAGCCGATTTTTGTGAGCGAGATTGCCGCCATGCCGCAAGCCATTGTGGACAACGCCCGCGCCGGCGACGTGGTGCTGTGCATGGGGGCCGGTTCGATTGGCGCGGTGAGTGCCAAGGTGGTTGAGTTGCTGACACAGAAGCAGCAAACGCAAGAAGGACGGTGCTTGTGAACAGTAGCAACGTTGTGAAATCGAGCGACGCCGGGCCGCCCCAAGGCGCGAGGGCCCCCTCGGGGGCCATGCTTGGCAAGGTTGCGGTGCTGATGGGCGGAGCTTCGGCCGAGCGCGAAATTTCCTTCATGTCGGGCCGGGGCGTGCTGGCTGCGCTGCTCTCCAAAGGCGTAGACGCCCATGCCTTTGACCCGGCCGAGCGCGACTTGGGCGAGCTCAAGCGCGAAGGCTTTGCGCGCTGCTTTATCGCCCTGCATGGCCGCTTTGGTGAAGACGGCACGGTGCAAGGCGCGCTCGAACTGCTGGGCATTCCCTACACCGGCTCGGGCGTGATGGCGTCCAGCATTGCCATCGACAAGGTCATGACCAAGCGTGTCTGGATTGCCGAGCAAATCCCAACACCGCGTTACACGGTTTTGCACAAAGGGGCCTTTGAACGCAGCGATGTCCTCGCAGTACCCGACCAACTGGGACTGCCGGTGATTGTCAAGCCCGCGCGCGAGGGTTCGTCCATTGGTGTGACCAAGGTCACGGGCTACTCCGACATGGCTGCCGCTGTGGAACTGGCCGGCGGGATGGACCCCGATGTTCTTTGCGAAGAGTGCATTGAAGGCGACGAGGTCACCTGCCCTGTCATTGGTGAAGGCCGCAACGCCCGCGCATTGCCGGTGATTCGCATCGTGGCACCCGAAGGCAATTACGACTACCAGAACAAGTACTTCACGGAAGACACCCATTACCTGGTGCCCGCAGGGCTGCCCCCAGGTGAGGAAGAAGCCATTCAGGCACTGGCCCTCAAGGCCTACCGCGTGCTGGGCTGCCGTGGCTGGGGTCGCATTGACGTGATGATTGACGCCAAGACGCGCACGCCCTATCTGCTCGAAATCAACACCTCGCCCGGCATGACCGGCCACTCGCTGGTGCCGATGTCGGCCAAGGCCGCAGGCATCAGCTACGAAGACCTGTGCCTGCGCCTGCTGCAAGACACCGCTCTGGATGCTGGAGGCGCTGCATGAACCCTGTGGTGCACGTGCCCGTGGACGTCAAGCTCATGAACCTGACAGCAGTTGCCCTGGCGCTGGTGTTTGTGCTCTTGGGTGCAGTGGCGGCGGCGCGCGCACTCGCACGCCTGAGCGCGTTTGACATCCGCGCGATCACGGTCACCGGGCAGGTGGCGCACAACAACGCGCTCACCCTGCGCGCCAACGTGGCGCCGCGTTTGTCGGGCACGTTCTTCAGCGTCGATCTGGCGCGTGTGCGTGCCGCCTTTGAAGCCGCTCCCTGGGTGCGCCGCGCGGTGGTGCGGCGCGACTTTCCCAACCGCTTGCGCGTCGACTTGCAGGAGCATCAGGCCGTGGCTTATTGGGGCACCGACGCCGAAGTGCGCCTGCTCAACAGCTTTGGCGAAGTGTTTGAGGCCAACGTTGGCGAGGTGGAGCAGGACGCACTGCCGCGCCTCTTTGGGCCCGATGGCCAAAGCGCCGAGGTACTTGCCATGTACCGCGCGCTCGACCCCCTGTTTGATCAGCTTGAGCTGCCGCTGGATCAGCTCGACCTGAGCGGCGGTGGGAGTTGGCGCGTGCGACTGGACACCGGCGCGGCGGTGGAACTGGGGCGCGGCAGCGTGGACGAAATTGTGGCGCGCACGCGCAGGTTCCTCAGCACGCTGACCCAGGTGGCGTCGCGCTACGGGCGTCATGTCCAGTCGCTGGAGTCGGCCGATTTGCGCCACGAAAGTGGCTACGCCATCCGGTTGCGCGGGGTGAGTACGGCGCCCCGTGTTGTATCCAAGAAATAGCGAAAGAAAGCACAGCAGGAACCCCTATGGCAAAAGAATACAAAGACTTGGTAATCGGGCTGGACATCGGAACCGCCAAAGTCATGGCGGTGGTGGCCGAAATCATGCCTGGTGGCGAACTCAAACTCGCGGGCCTGGGCATCGCCCCGAGCAACGGGCTCAAACGCGGCGTGGTGGTCAACATCGACGCCACCGTGGCCAGCATCCAGCAGGCGCTCAAGGAGGCCGAGCTGATGGCCGACTGCAAGATCGGCCGGGTCTATACCGGTATCACCGGCAGCCACATCCGGGGCATCAACTCCAGCGGCATGGTGGCGGTGAAAGACCGCGAAGTCACCCAGGCCGATGTGGCGCGCGTGGTGGAAACCGCCAAGGCGATCAACATCTCGACCGACCAGCGCCTGCTGCTGGTGGAGCCGCAGGAGTTCATCATTGACGGGCAGGACGTGCGCGAACCCATTGGCATGAGCGGCATCCGCCTGGAGGCCAAGGTGCACATCGTCACCGGCGCGCAAAGCGCGGCAGAAAACATCATCAAGTGCGTGCGCCGCTGCGGGCTGGAAGTCGAGCAGCTCATGCTCAACCCGTTGGCGTCGAGCCTGTCGGTGCTGACCGAAGACGAGCGCGAACTCGGCGTGGCGCTGGTCGACATTGGCGCGGGCACCACCGACGTGGCGATCTTCACCAACGGTGCCATCCGCCACACCGCCGTGATCCCGATTGCGGGCGACCTGATCACCAGCGACATTGCCATGGCGCTGCGCACCCCGACCAAGGACGCCGAAGACATCAAGGTCGAAAGCGGCCACGCCAAGCAGTTGCTGGTGGACCCCGAAACCCAGGTCGAGGTGCCGGGCCTGGGCGACCGCGGCCCGCGCATGCTCAGCCGCCAGGCGCTGGCCGGTGTGATCGAGCCGCGCATTGAAGAAATCTTCTCGCTCGTCAACCAGGTGATGCGCGACTCGGGTTACGAAGAAGTGCTCTCCAGCGGCATTGTGCTCACCGGGGGCAGTTGCATCATGCCGGGCATGGTGGAGTTGGGTGAAGACATCTTCCTCAAGCCGGTGCGCCGGGGCATGCCCAAATATTCCAGCGCGCTGGCCGACATGGTGGCGCAGCCGCGTGCCGCCACCGTGATGGGCTTGCTCGAAGAAGCCCGTCTGGCGCGCTTGCGCGGAATGCGTGTGGCGCAGAAGGCGGGTTCGATGAAGACGGCGTTTGGCACCGTCAAAGACTGGTTTGTGGGGAACTTTTAGCCATGGGTACCAAGATGTGGCTGGCACGCGGAAGTCCGCACAGGCGTTGGCGATGGCGATGGCGCAGCGTAGCGCCGCCATCGTGAGCAAGTGCAGCACCCAGGAATAAATTGAATTAATGAATTGGCAGATTTTTAGGAGTACTACATGGCCATCGAAATGATTGAAGAAGAGGCGTTTAACTTGGGCACGCAGATCAAGGTGATCGGTGTCGGCGGCGGTGGTGGCAACGCCGTGGAACACATGATCCGCTGCGCCGTGGGCGGTGTGGAGTTCATCTGCGCCAATACCGACGCGCAGGCACTCTCGCGCAGCAACGCGCACAAGACCATCCAGTTGGGCAGCACCGGTCTGGGCGCGGGCAGCAAGCCCGAAAAAGGCCGCGACGCCGCCAACCAGGCCGAGGAAGACATCCGCGCTGCCATTGACGGCGCGCACATGCTCTTCATCACCGCCGGCATGGGCGGCGGCACCGGCACCGGCGCGGCTCCCATCATTGCCCGCGTGGCCAAGGAAATGGGCATTCTGACCGTGGGCGTGGTCACCAAGCCGTTTGACTTTGAGGGCGGACGCCGCATGAGCAACGCCGACTCCGGCCTGGCCGAGCTCGAAGCGAATGTGGACTCGCTGATCGTGGTGCTCAACGAAAAACTGCTCGAAGTGCTGGGCGAAGACATTACCCAGGAAGAAGCCTTTGCCCAGGCCAACGACGTGCTCAAGAACGCCGTGGGCGGCATTGCCGAAATCATCAACGTGCCCGGCGAAATCAACGCCGACTTTGAAGACGTGCGCACCGTCATGGGTGAGCAGGGCAAGGCCATGATGGGCACGGCCATTGCCAGCGGCCCGGACCGCGCGCGCATCGCCTCGGAGCAAGCTGTGGCGTGCCCGCTGCTTGAAGGCATCGACCTCTCGGGTGCCAAGGGCGTGCTGGTGCTGATCTCGGCCGCCAAGGGCTCGCTCAAGCTCAAGGAGTCCAAGATGGCGATGGAGACCATCCGCGCCTACGCCTCGGCCGACGCCCACGTGATCTACGGCACCGCCGACGACGACAGCCTGGGTGAAAACATCCGCGTCACGGTGGTGGCCACCGGCCTGTCGCGCCAGGGTGTGCGCAAGCCGCTGATCAAAGTCGTCACTCCTGACCCGATCCAGGCCAAGGCCACGGGTACCTATGGCGGTGGTCTGCAGGTGCCCACGCTCAATGCGATGGCCACGCTCGGCACCAACACGTTGCCCAGCGGCACCGCTGCTGGCCAGACCGACTACGCGGGTTTGAACACGCCCAGCGTGTGGCGCACCAACCGCACCCAGGCAGCAGCCAAGGTCGACGCACTCTCCAGCGGCGGCATGGACGACTACGAAATCCCCGCGTTCCTGCGCAAGCAAGCGGATTGATGCGGCTACGCAGTCATTGCGAACCCTTAGTCATCGCGAGGCCTTCTGTCCGTCATTGCGAGGCCTTCTCTCAGTCATTGCGAGCGAAGCGCGGCAATCCATGACTTCGGGTG
>CAIPBW010000044.1 GCA_903863395.1 uncultured beta proteobacterium | reverse complement strand
TGCTGGGCGCGGTGCTGGGCGCTGCGCTGCAATTGCAGCAGGCCAGCCTGTGGGATGGCTGGGTGTATGCCGCGTTGCTGTTGTTGGCACCCGTGGGCTATGTGCTGGCGGACAGCCAGCGGATCGCGCTCTGGGGCCGCTTGGCGGGCGTGCTGCTGGCGCTGACTGTGGCCGGTGTCGGCGCAGCCGGGCTGCGCGCCGCCCTGCAGGCGCGCCACGCGCTCGATCCTGCACTGGAGGGGCGCGACCTGCAAGTGGTGGGCGTGGTCTCCAACCTGCCCCAGCGCAATGAGGCCGGTTTGCGCTTTCGGCTTGAAGTGGAGACCGCTCAACTCGACGGCCAGAACGCGCAGTTGCCGCCGCGCATCGACGTGGGCTGGTATGGCGGCGTCTATTCAGCCGGGCCCGCCGTGCTGCCCGATGGCGAGAACCTCTCACCGCTGGAGCGCCCGGTGGCGTTGCTGGGCCTGAACCGCTTGCCCGCCGACGTGCAGGCGGGCGAGCGCTGGCAGATGACGCTGCGCGTGAAAGCGCCACACGGCAGCCTCAATCCGCATGGGTTTGATTACGAACTGTGGATGTGGGAGCAGGGCGTGCAGGCCAGCGGCTATGTGCGCGCCAGCCCCAAGGACGCAGCGCCTGTGCGCCTGGCGCAAACCTGGCGCTACCCGGTGACGCTGGCGCGCCAGAGCGTGCGTGAGCGCATCTACGCCCAGGTGCAGGATCGCAAGTGGGCGGGCATGATCGCCGCGTTGGTGGTGGGCGACCAGAACGCCATCGACCGCGTTGATTGGGATGTGTTTCGCGCCACCGGCGTGGCGCACCTGGTGTCGATCTCGGGGCTGCACATCACCATGTTCGCCTGGGGCGCGGCGTTGCTGCTGGGTTGGCTGTGGCGGCGCTCGACGCGCCTGTGCTTGGCAGTGCCCGCACCCAGTGCGGCGCTGGTGGGTGGCGTGCTGCTGGCCACGTTGTATGCCCTGTTTTCCGGCTGGGGTGTGCCTGCCCAGCGCACCTGTTTGATGCTTGCCACGGTGGCGCTGCTGCGCCTTTCTGGCGCGCGCTGGCCGTGGCAGCACATCTGGATGCTGGCCTGCGCGGTGGTGGTGGTGAACGACCCCTGGGCGCTAATGCAAGCGGGCTTCTGGCTGAGCTTTGTGGCGGTGGGCGTGCTGTTTGCCAGCGACCTGGGCTTGCACTCTGCGCAGCCACCCGAGGCGCGCGGTGCGCGGTTGGCAGCCCATGTGGCTGCGATGCTGCGCGAGCAGTGGGTGATTACCGTGGCGCTGACGCCGCTCACACTGCTGCTGTTTGGCCAGGTCTCGCTGGTGGGCTTGCTGGCCAATGCGGTGGCGATACCTGCAATTACCTTGCTGGTGACTCCCTTGGCCATGCTGGGTGCGCTTGTCCCCGGCTTGTGGGACGGCGCTGCGCTGGCGCTGCAAGGCTTGTTTGCCTTTTTGCAGTGGCTGGCAAGCTGGCCGCTGGCGGCTGTGTCGCTGGCGCTGGCGCCACTGTGGGTGGGCGCGTGTGGGGTGATCGGCGGCCTGGTGTTGGTGCTGCCTTGGCCCGCGCACATGCGCCTGTGGGGCCTGCCGCTGCTGCTGCCCATTGCCCTGTGGCGCGCGCCCCTGCCGCCGCCGGGCGAGTTTGAACTGCTGGCGGCCGACATTGGCCAGGGCAACGCGGTGCTGGTGCGCACCGCCAACCACGCCTTGCTGTACGACGCCGGGCCGCGCTACAACCTGGAGAGCGACGCCGGGCACCGCGTGCTGGTGCCTCTGCTGCAGGCGCTGCACACGCGCTTGGACGTGCTGGTGCTGAGTCACCGCGACATGGACCACGTAGGCGGTGCGCCTGCCGTGCTGACCATGCAACCGCAAGCCACGCTGCTGAGTTCGATTGCGCTGGACAACCAATTGCAGGCGCTGCGTACACCGCAGCGCTGCATGGCCGGGCAGCGCTGGCAATGGGATGGAGTCGATTTTGAAATTTTGCACCCGCAAGCCCAGGACTACGACGCCAGCGCAAAATCCAACGCCATGTCGTGCGTGCTGCGGGTGTCTGCGGGCGAACACAGTGCCTTGCTGGCGGGTGACATTGAGGCCGCGCAGGAGGCGCGATTGACATCGGGCGTGCGTTCCACGCTGCTGCTGGTGCCGCACCACGGCAGCAAGACTTCCAGCAGCGCCGAGTTTCTGGATGCAGTAGCACCGCAGGTGGCGCTGGTGCAGGCGGGTTACCGCAACCGCTTTGGCCATCCGGCCGCGCCGGTGCTGGCGCGTTATCAGGAGCGCCACATCGAAGTGGTCGATACGCCCCATTGTGGTGCGTTTACCTGGCAGTCGTGGCGCACCAATGTGGACGCCGACGCGGCTTGCGCCCGGATGCAGGCGCGGCGCTACTGGCACCACCGCTTGCCCGATTGAGGCCTCCCAAAGTCAAGACTGCGCCAAGCGTCATTGCAAGCACCCTGGTTCGGGTGGCCGAAACTCCAGAGGGACCCTGAACCGTGGTGTCGTCACTGGGAGCAGCGCGGCAGTCCACGCAGCCCGGAAGTCATGGATTGCTTCACTTCGTTCGCAATGACGGAGAGAAGGGTCGCAATGACGGAGAGAAGGGTCGCAACGACAACCATCTCTTGTGACGAACTGGTACGCCTCAATTGCGAGGCTACTCTTGCTTGTCATCGCGAGGCCACTCCTGCTTGTCATCGCGAGGCCGTCAGGCCGTGGCGATCCATGACTTTGTGCCTGCATGGACTGCCACGTCGCTTCGCTCCTCGCAGTGACGCGCTACACCGGCCCTTAGCCTAGCCTTTCCAAGCCTTGCCCCAGTGCAATGCTGGGGCAAGGCGTAGCACCGCGCTGCGGTGGCCCGAACCTTGCTAAAGTAGGACGCAACACTCCGCCAGAGCAGCCGCTTGCGGGGGCGTGGTCCGCAGCGATGCGCGGTTCTGGGCAGTGCCAGCACTGCGTTAGGCTACGCTACGGTGGTTGCGCAATGAATTTGCTTGGTTAGAAAGTGTTTTATGCAGAAATTCGACGAGATGTACACCCGCTTGCCCTATGCGTTTTTTTCCAAGGGCGAACAGGTACGTGAGCATTACAAGATCTACGACGAATGGCTGGCGCGTCAACCCGGCGACATGATGGCCAAGCGGCGCGAAGAGGCGGAGATGATCTTCCGCCGCGTCGGCATCACCTTTGCCGTGTATGGCGAAAAGGACGAGGAGGGCGCGGGCACCGAACGCCTGATTCCGTTTGACCTGATTCCGCGCATCATCCCTGCGCACGAATGGGCCAGCATGGAGCGCGGCCTGGTGCAGCGCGTGAGCGCTCTCAACCGCTTTATCCACGACGTGTACCACGAGCAGGAGATTCTCAAGGCCGGCATCATCCCGCGTGACCAGATCGAACGCAACGCGCAGTTCCGCCCCGAGATGATGGGCGTGGACGTGCCCAATGCGATTTACTCGCACATCTCGGGCATCGACATCGTGCGCGCCCCCGACGCCCAGGGCAAGGGCGAGTACTACGTGCTGGAAGACAACCTGCGCGTGCCCAGCGGTGTGAGCTACATGCTCGAAGACCGCAAGATGATGATGCGGCTGTTTCCGGCCCTGTTCAACGCGCACCGTGTTGCGCCGATTGCCCACTATCCCGACTTGCTGCTTGAAACCCTGCGCGCCAGCAGCCCTGCCACCACGGCCGAGCCGACGGTGGTGGTGCTCACGCCGGGCATGTACAACAGCGCCTACTTTGAGCACGCCTTCCTGGCGCAGCAAATGGGCGTGGAACTGGTGGAAGGCCAGGACTTGTTTGTGAAAGACCGCTTTGTGTACATGCGCACCACGCGCGGCCCGCGCCGCGTGGATGTGATCTACCGCCGCGTGGATGACGACTTTCTGGACCCCACAGTGTTCCGCCCCACGTCCACCCTGGGCTGCGCCGGGCTGCTGGACGCCTACAAGGCCGGCCACGTGACCATCTGCAACGCGGTGGGAACCGGCGTGGCAGACGACAAGTCGATCTACCCCTACGTGCCCAAGATGATCGAGTTCTACCTGGGCGAAAAGCCCATCCTCAACAACGTGCCCACCCACATGTGCCGCAACCCCGAGGACCTGGCCTACACGCTGGCCAACCTCAAGGACCTGGTGGTCAAGGAAGTGCACGGTGCCGGGGGCTACGGCATGCTGGTAGGGCCTGCCGCCACCGCCGCCGAGATTGAAGACTTCCGCAAGGCGCTGATTGCCAACCCCAGCGGCTACATCGCCCAGCCCACGCTGAGCCTGTCGAGTTGCCCCACCTTTGTCGAAAGCGGCATTGCGCCGCGCCATATCGACCTGCGCCCGTACGTGCTGTCGGGCAAGACGGTGCAGATGGTGCCGGGGGGGCTGACGCGCGTGGCGCTCAAAGAAGGTTCGCTGGTGGTCAATTCGTCGCAGGGCGGTGGCACCAAGGACACCTGGATTCTTGAAGACGAAGGCGTGGCCGCCGCCACGCCCGCTGGCGTGCAAACGCAGTTTCAATCCTGAGCCGGAGAACCACCATGCTGTCACGCACCGCTGACCACTTATTCTGGATGTCGCGCTACACCGAGCGCGCCGAAAACACCGCGCGCATGCTCGACGTCAACTACCAGACCGCCTTGCTGCCCCAGTCCGAAGCCGTCACCCAAGCCGGTTGGCAGGGCCTGCTGAGCATCAGCGAACTCGCGGGCCAGTACGCCCAGCGTTATGGCGCGGTGGACGCGCGCAAGGTGCTGGACTTCATGGTGAAGGACGAAAGCAATCCGTCCAGCATTCTGTCGTGCCTGGGTGCTGCGCGCGAGAACGCACGCGCCGTGCGCGGCACTTTGACCACCGAAGTCTGGGAGACCCAAAACCAGACCTGGCTGGAAGTGCGGCGCATGCTCAAGTCGGGCGAGTTTGAGCGCGACCCGGGCCAGTTTTTTGAATGGGTGAAGTTCCGCTCGCACCTCTCGCGTGGCGTAACCGTGGGCACGATGCTGATGGACGAAGCGCTGCACTTCATGCGCCTGGGCACCTTCCTGGAGCGCGCCGACAACACCGCGCGGCTGGTGGATGTGAAGTTTCACGCCGTGCAGAGCGACTTCTTTGGCGCGGCCAACGAGAAGGACCAGGAGTACGACTTCTACCACTGGAGCGCCATCCTGCGCAGCGTCTCGGGCTTTGAGATTTACCGCAAGGTGTACCGCGACGTGATCAAACCCGAACTGGTGGCCGAACTGCTGATCCTCAAGCCCGACATGCCGCGCTCACTGCATGCCAGCCTGAACGAAGTGGTGGGCAACCTCAGCCTGGTGACCAACGACCCCACGGCCGAAACCCAACGCCGCGCGGGCAAGCTGCGCGCCGACCTGCAGTTTGGCCGCATCGACGAAATCCTGGCCACCGGACTGCACGCCTACCTGACCCAGTTTCTGGACCGCGTCAACGATCTGGGCGCGCACATCAGCCGCGAGTTCTTGGTGCCTGCGACGATTTGAGTGGGCTGATCAGAATGGGGGGCACTCCAGTTCATGGCTGGTCCACCGAGAACGAAAAACGCTCCTGGGCTGGGTACAGCAAAGCGCTCATTCCCATGCCACACAAACCCAAGCCTGTGAATTCGGCAAAGGTGACCCTTGATCCGTCAGCGGCCATCGCGGCTCCCAAGGGTCGCAAGGTGTAGCCGTTGCGCGGCTTGTTTGCATACAGTATCTCGAGGTGGGCATCGGTTGCACCCACCGTCTTCTGACTGCGAAGCCAGCTCTGGTTGATCGGGTCGGTTGGCTCGGTGGAGATCGTCGCGATAATGGCGTTGATGTGGGCGCTGATGGCGACCGGTGAAGTGAGCAGGTTGTCCAACTCCAGATCCCAGTTACTGGTCACGGCACCGACGATCGGCAGACTGTTGGCGCGCTGTTTGGTAAGCAACTGGAAGGAGCCATCAGCGTTGACATTGACACCCATGATGTCGCCATTGCCCGCCTTGTAGGCAAAAATCCGACCCACGACTGCGCTACTGGCATCAACGGTGTCGAAGCCACCGTCGCTGTTGACCCTCAAGCTTGGTTGGCCTGCGCTGGAGTCGCTGGTGCAACTGGTCACATTCCATGAAGTGGCGTTACTGCATAGTGTCCTGGCAGTTACCGCCCCGGCTGAGTTCAGTGTGGTGGTGGAAGCCACACCCTTATAGGTGCCTGCACCCGTGCTATCCATCGCAAGAGTATTCCATGTGCCGGCCATATCCGCCAGAGTGAACTTCTGCTCAGGCAATGCGATTCCCAGGTATTTCGTGGCAGTTGGACCCAGGCGCATCACCACGACCCCGGCGGGAGAGACCACGAATTCTGTTGCCGTATCCAACGTGTAATGGCAGGACTCCCCTGCGGCCACCAGGTTGACGCTGCCGCTACCACCGTTCCATGTCGCGGCGACAGCGTCGACCGATACCTTGGCGATTTTGCCCGGAAGATTCAGACTGTCGGCAACCAGCAAGATCTGGTTGTACCTGCCGCTACGCAGTGCGGCGCAATTACTTGACGCTGGCTGCGTCAGCAGATTTTCCGGTAGTGATGCCCTGTCATTGGATGCGGCAAAATTTGTCTCGGCAGTACTTGCTCCACTAATCGTTACCATTGCGCTGACCGGGTTGAAGGCGTACCCGGTCCGGGAGGGCGTCACGGTGTAGTTGCCATTCACAAGACCGGGGAAGGTGTAAGTGCCACCCGGGCCTGTAGCCACATTTCCAGTGCTGGTGCCACTCAGTGCCAAATTTACACTTGTTGTGGCTCCGCTGACCGTCCCGGTAATGGTGTAGGTGTTCGCGGCTGAGATTGCGCTGAAGTCTGCGCCGACCACATTGGCACCGTTCACGCTAACAGCCATGGAACTTGGGCTGAATACAAGTCCCGCTTTGGTGGGAGTCAGCGTGTAGTTGCCGTTCGCGACGCCGGGTAATCGGTAGTTTCCATTGGTATCGGTAATAGAGGTTGCTCCCCCGGTCAAAGTCATCGCCGCGCCCGCCACGCCAACACCGGCCAAGGTAAGCGTGCCCGCGACGTCATAAGTTGGTGGAGCCGAACTTCCCCCATTACCCCCACACGCAGCAATCGCCACACAGCACATGGTGATCAAGTATCTGATTGGTTTCATGATCAGTACCCTTCTGATTCTTTTGAAAGCACCAATGTGTACCTCTGGTGAAATTCGCGCTTGAGAATTGTCAACCGGCTGCTGTGGCACCGTGGCGGGCCCCTGGAAGCGATTGTTGTTAGCCTTGTGGGCCAGTGGGCCTCGCCTCCACGGTCGGCTCAGCTCAAACGTAACGGCACACAGCCGAATGCAATAAACCTAGATCCGGCAGTTGACCGCTTCATTTCCGCAGGAGACACCCGTGCTGCCATGCATTTTTGACCACGAAGCAACTCACCTTTTGGGTGAGAACGCCTGCGCGAAGGATGCATCGCTTTGTACGCGTTGAACAACTGTTTCTTTGAAGTTTCGTGTCAGTGCCATTGGGTTATCTCTTCAATCGGGTGTTGACCAAGCACTTGATACCATCCCCCGCATGTGCAACCTCTACAGCCCGGTCGGGCCGCAAAAGATCAGCATGGCCTATGCGGTGGCTGCGCCGGTGGGGGAGTACGCCGCAACGGTGGCACCGCTCAAGCCCGGGCCGATCGTGGTGCCTGGCCGCGCCATTGTTGCGCAGTGGGGCATGATT
>CAIPBW010000043.1 GCA_903863395.1 uncultured beta proteobacterium | reverse complement strand
GACCAACTCGGATGGCAGCACATAGACGCTGGTCGAGGTGCTGTCCCAGACCGCCGTGTCTTTCCATTGCTCGGCGGTGGCGGCGCGCAATACGTTGGCTTCGACCAGCGTGGTGGCGTAGGTGGCTTCGGCCGAGGTGTCAGACGGGTTGGCGATCAGCTTGGTGAGCTTGATGGCCGAAGACTCGCAGTGGCGCAGCGCAATCTCGGCGGCCTGCGTGGCCAGTTCGGTGGTGCGCACATTGCCTGCCACGCTCTCGCTTGACGCGGCACCGCGCATGCCGGTAACCGCCAGCAGCGAAATCACGATCAACAAGATCATGGCGATCAGCAGCACCACGCCGCGCTGTGCACGTGCCCGACGCGCACGCGTAGCCGTGTGCGCGGTCAAGGTCTGGGCGGGGACTGTGGTGGAGCGTGCCATGGAATCTGCCAGCGTATGGAAGCCTTAGTTGCGGCGGTTGCGCAGCACCACGGTGGTGGCGTAGGCGTGGCGCAGGCGGCGGTCGGTCTTGGAGCTGTCAAGCGTTCCGTCGCATTGGTAATAGGCACCCGATGCGCCGCCGTCGAGGATGGGGCTCTCGCTGCGCGCCACCACGCAGATGCGCACCGTGAGTACCTTGGCCCAGCGCGCCGCGTCGTTGGCCAATGCCGCCAGGCTGGTTTCGGTGACGACTTCGGTGGCCGACAGATAGCCCGCCACCGGCGCGCTGGCAGACGTTGCGCTGGCGCTCATGGTGCCGTAGGTCAACTGCAGGTCTTCGATGTTCTCCACCAGCGGTTGCGCCGATGCACCGCTGTTGTTGCCCTTGCAATAGAGGTTGGGAACACCGGCCGAAGAGTTGCGGATGTAGAAGCGGTTGTCCACCACCCAGAAGGTGGCGCTGTTGGATGTGCCTTGCGAAAAGGTGGCGCTCAGGGTGGGTGCGGCGTAGCCCAGGCAGTCACCCGCCGAGGTGCCCGAAGGCACGGTGTTGTAGCGGTCGGCTTCGTAGCTGACCGCAATCGAATCCGGCTGGGTGCTTGCGCCCGTACAGGTCAGGGCGTCGAGGTTGGCCGCACTGGTGATGTTGCCGAATGTGCCGTCGCAACCGCGCAGGGCAAATGCCGACAGGGTGCCGGTGGTGGTGTAGCTGGCACTGCTGGCGTTGAGCGGGTAGGGCGTGTACACCGGGTTGCGTGCGAAGGCAGGATCGCGGTTGGGCTGCGCCGGGTTGGTGCCTGCCATGCGCACTTGCTGCGCCAGAATGCTCAGCGCGGCCTGGGCGTCTTCGTTCATGCGGCTTTGCGCATCGGTCATCTTGCTGGCACTGGACGCGCCCATATAGGCCGACATCGCGGCAATGGCAATCACCAGCCCGATGGCCAGCGAGATCATCAGTTCGATCAGCGAAAACCCGCGCGCCGCAGATGCGTTGCGTGGTAGGTGAAGCGGTGGTGTGCTGCGCATCTCACTCCACCTTGAACCGGAGGTACAGGCACGCGGGTGCCGGACTGCTGTAGGCCGTGATGGCTTCCTGCGGGCAATTCCCGTTGGAGGCGTCCAGCAGCGCAAAGGTGGACGGCTCCTGCCAGACCACCCAGAGTTCGCCGTACGAGGTCTTGAGGCAGGGCGTGGTGCTGCACTTGGTGATCATGTCGCCTGCGGGAAGTTCGCGCCGCACGGCGTTGCGAAACTCGTTGATGTCTCTGGCCGCCAGGGTGGAGGCGACGCACTGCGTGCCGGTGTAACTGCAATTGCTGCCAGAGACCGCAATGGTGGTGAATGACCAGCCCGACGTTTCATTCAGTCCGGCCGCGTAACTGCCGCCGCTTCCGTCCGGGTTGGCAAAGCCCTCGGGGTTGGCGCGGATGCGCTCCACGTGGCTGGCTGCCAGATTGGCGGCCGTGGAGCGGTAGCCCGACAACTTGGGCAACTGCACCGCAAACGACAGCATGCCGCCCAGCGACAACAGGCCAAACGACAAGATCAGCACCGCTACCAGCACCTCGATCAAGGTGGCACCGCGTTGGGGATGGGAGAGGTGGCGCATGGTCTTACGAGCAACTTGAACTGCCATCACCCGCAATGCGCCCGCGCCCGCCCACGCTCACGCACACTTTGCGCTGAATGTGGGACTCAAAATTGCTGCCGCCAAACGTGAGCGTGGTGGCCTCGCTCACCGGCAAACGTCCGGTGGCGCTAAAACGGAACCGGTATTCCGAGCCCGTGGCGCTGATGGTGTCGATCGCGCTCAAGGGGGCTTGCACGCGCAGGATCGGGTCGGTGGCGTCTTTCACGCCGTCGCCGTCGAGGTCGTGAAAGACAATCCAGCCGCTGTTCCAGTTGCCGCTGCTGCAGGTTGCCCCGCTGCTTTCGGGGGTTGCGCTGCGGCACATCACCACGTCGCCGCCGCGCCGGATGGACTCGCTGCGGGCATAACGCATGTCCGAGAGCAGCGTGTTGACGCTGTTGCTGATGGTGTTGGCCTGAATCAGGCTGGAAAACGAGGGCGCTGCCAGACTGACCAGAATGGCAACGATGGCAACCACCACCATGGCTTCTATCAAGGTAAACCCACGTATTTTGCGCATGGGTTCAGTCTAGGCCGCCCCCCGTCCGAGGGTGGGGCAGCAGGTGACGAACGGTTGGAACGACCGGACGAGAGGTGTATGGGGCCCGTGCCTAGCGCCGCACCTCGTCCACCAGGGTCTTGAACTCGTCAATATCCTCAAAGCTGCGGTACACGCTGGCAAAGCGCACGTAGGCGACCTTGTCGAGCTTCTTCAACTCGCGCATCACCAGTTCGCCGATGCGCCCCGACGGCACTTCGCGCAGCGCTAGGCTGAGCAGCTTTTCTTCGATGCGCTCAATGGCGCTGTCGATCTGCTCGGTGCTCACCGGGCGCTTGCGCAGCGCCAGGTTCATCGACGCCTGCAGCTTGGCGCGCTCGTACTCGATGCGTCGCCCGTCCTTCTTGACGATGCTCGGGAAGGTGACGTCCGGGCGCTCGTAGGTGGTAAAGCGCTTTTCGCACGCCGTGCAGCGGCGTCGGCGCCGGATGAAGTCCCCGTCTTCGGACACCCGGGTCTCCACCACCTGGGTTTCGCTATGGCTGCAAAACGGGCACTTCATCGAACCTGCTTAGCCGTACACCGGAAAGCGGGTGGTGAGCGCGCGCACCTTGGCGCGCACGGCGTCGAGGTTGGCTGCGTCACGCGGGTTGTCGAGCACGTCGGCCACCAGGTGCGCGGTGGTGCGCGCTTCTTCGTCCTTGAAGCCGCGCGTGGTCAGGGCCGGTGTGCCGATGCGCACGCCGCTGGTGACCATGGGCTTTTCGGGGTCATTGGGAATGGCGTTCTTGTTGATCGTCATGTGGGCGCTGCCCAGCACGGCCTCGGCTTCCTTGCCGGTAATGCCCTTGGAGCGCAAATCCACCAGCATCACGTGGCTCTGGGTGCCGCCGCTGACAATGCGCAGGCCGCGCGCGGTCAGCGTTTCGGCCACGATACGGGCGTTGGTGATGACCTGCTGCTGGTAGAGCTTGAACTCGGGCTGCAGCGCTTCCTTGAAGGCCACCGCCTTGGCCGCAATCACGTGCATCAGCGGGCCGCCTTGCAGGCCGGGGAAGATGGC
This sequence comes from uncultured beta proteobacterium, assembly GCA_903863395.1. GTDB lineage: Bacteria > Pseudomonadota > Gammaproteobacteria > Burkholderiales > Burkholderiaceae_C > Allorhodoferax. The sequence continues at coordinate 34,616 of CAIPBW010000043.1, read as the reverse complement.
GCTGTTGATCGCCTTTTCGTGCGCGGACTTCATCAGGATGATGCCGCCGCGCGGGCCGCGCAGGCTCTTGTGCGTGGTGGACGTCACCACATCGGCGTGCGGCACCGGGTTGGGGTACAGGCCCGCCGCAATCAGACCGGCGTAGTGCGCCATGTCGACCATAAAGATCGCGCCCACGTCCTTGGCCACCTTGGCAAAGCGCGCAAAGTCGATTGCCAGCGAATACGCGCTGGCCCCTGCAATGATCAGCTTGGGGCGGGCTTCGTGGGCCTTGCGCTCCATCGCTTCGTAGTCAATCTCTTCCTTGGCGTTGAGGCCGTAGCTGACCACGTTGAACCACTTGCCGCTCATGTTGAGCGCCATGCCGTGGGTCAGGTGACCGCCTTCGGCCAGACTCATGCCCATGATGGTGTCGCCGGGCTTGAGAAAGGCCAGAAACACCGCCTCGTTGGCCGAGGCACCGCAGTGCGGCTGCACATTGGCGGCATCGGCGCCAAAAATCTGCTTGACGCGGTCGATGGCAAGCTGTTCGGCCACGTCCACGTGCTCGCAGCCGCCGTAGTAGCGCTTGCCGGGGTAGCCTTCGGCGTATTTGTTGGTGAGCTGGCTGCCCTGCGCCGCCATCACGGCGGGCGAGGCGTAGTTTTCGCTGGCGATGAGCTCAATGTGGTGTTCCTGGCGTGCGTTTTCCGCCTGGATGGCAGCAAACAGTTCGGGGTCGGTTTGTTCAACGAGGATATTGCGGTGGTACATGGCAGTCTTTCAAGACACTGATCCTTGCTCATACCCGATGAGGCAAGGGCTGCCCAGGCGAACGGCTGAACGCGGGGGCTTGCATCAAGCCTGCGGCACGCTTCCTCGTGGTGTCCCACGTCAGCCCAGTGACCCGTAGGGTATGCGCCTATCGCCAGTTGCGTGCCGCGCGATTTTACCCGAGCGCAGGGAACCCAAGACGACTCGAACAGGGTTGGCGGCAGAGATTGGGGCAGGGGCCCGCGCCTCACCTGTCAAATGCCCAGAATATCGGCGCAGACCCCTGCCCCAATCTCTGCGGGGAGTGTGGTTTGGGTCCAGTCAGGACGCGAACAGACTGGCCACTTTTTCAGGAGCCATGGAGGGCTTGGCTGGTTGCGCCACCGGAATCACCTGGGGCGTGGTGGTTGGTACGGACTTGCCGACCGACACCATTTGCAGGCGGTTGTGTTCGGCCAGCACCTTGGCGGTGTAGCCACCATCGTCTTCCATATTGGCAGCGCCCACGTACAGCTTGAGCCCGCCTTCGACGGAACCGGCGCGGCTGATGCATTCCTGCAACACCTTGACGCCTACGCGCAGGTTGCTCACCGGGTCAAAGGCTGCGAGTTGGCCGCCAAAGCCCTGGTACTTGTCGCTGTGGACCTTGGTCATCACCTGCATCAGGCCCTGCGCACCCACGGTGCTCTGGGCAAACGGGTTGAAACCCGACTCGATGGCCATCACTGACAGAATCAGGGTCGGGTCTACCTTGGCACGGGTGCCTGCGTCAAAGGCCTCGGCCACCAGGGCGCTTAGTGGTTCGGGTGCAATGTTGTACTTCTTGCTCAGCCAAAAGGCCACCGCCGCCTGCTGCTTGGGCAGCTTGCTCGGGTTGGTGGCCGTGGTGCGATCCACGGCTGCAGCGTCTTCCACCATGGGGCTGCCTTCCACGCCCTGGCGTGCGCTCAGCCAGGAGATCAGTTGGGATTCTCCAGCTTGGCGAATTTCGGGACGTGCCGTGAGGGTGATCACGACAAACATGACGGCCAGGCCCAGCAGGGCAAAACCATTGTGTGTAATTTCAAAAACCCCTTGGACGACGTTGCTTGCAATAGCGCGCAAGGTCCGGGTTAACTTTTCGGTCGCTGTCATAGCTCCTCCTTCTTAGGCGGGGGTCTGGGTCAGGACACTGCGGACAGTGTGCTGGCGTTGGGCCCCACGTTTGGGTTGGTTCGCTATCAATATCCTGCGTCGTCGTATCGACATGTGCAGCGATTTGAATATGCCGGGGTCGGCAGCGGGTACGGGTAATCCCTTAACTTGATTGGGATGGTCGGATTCTAGTGGCCTTGATTATACCAAGTCAACCATATAGATCTATAAGTGTTACGAATTGTCAATATATAGAAGTTTCGCTCTTTGCCCGATGTGTGCCGGGTTGCGGTAGCTTTGGAGGCCGATTTGTGCACATATATAGAGCTTGTCAGGCGGTTCCTGGGCAAAAACCTGGGCTACAGCCCCATTTCGCGGTGAAAATACGCCACTGCACTTTCGTATCAACCAAATTCAGAGTTCCACTGTGACGTCGCCTTCTTCTCCCAAACACCACGATATTGCCCACCTCGACAGCCTGACGGGCGGAGCGTTTTCTGCGCCCACCTCCGGTGATCGTGCCGCCAAGGTGCGCGCCTGGCTTGCGGGCAACCCCGGCCCGGAGCAATTGGCCGATGTCTTCAAGGAGCTCAGTGTCAAGGACAAGGGCGCTGCCAAGCTGGTGCGCGAGCGCATCGACGAAGCCAAGCGCGCCAAGGGCCAGGAAGCACTGGCCAGCGAATGGGCCGACAAGGCCACGCTGCTGCTGGGCATGACCAAGCTCAATATTGCCGACGCACTGGCCTGGCAACGCGACGCCGCCAAGGCCGGAGCACCCCTGAGCCGCGAGCCGCTCTCGGCCCTGAAGGCGCAACTGGTCGAGCGCGTGCGCGTGATCGAGGACTTGCAGCGGCGCGTGCAGGTGCAGCGCGAGGCGGCAGTGCTGCTAGCGCAGCGCATCGAAGTGCTCTCCACCAAGCCCTGGCGCGACGCGCAGGCGGTGCTGGAGCCATTGCTCGCCGACGTCGAGCATTGGCAGGCACAAGCGGGTGAACTGCTGGCGGACGCCAGTTGGCCCAGTGTGGATGTCAAGTTCCCGCCCCAGTTGGAGTCCTCGCGCGCCCAGTTGCTGGTGGTGTGGGAGGCTTTTCGCGCGGCGCTGGCGCTGGCGCTGGCTGCTGCCGCCGATCCGGCAGCGGCGTTGCCGCCGGTTCCGGTCTGGGCCGATGAGTTGCGTGCAGCGCGCGGCGTGGCGGTGGATGTTGCTGCCACCAAGCCGTCCAAACCCAAGATTGACCCCGAGCTGCGCGCCCAGGCGGTAGCTGCAGTGCGCCAAGTGCTGGGCACCCTGGAGTCGGAAATTGCCGAAGGCCACGGCAAGGCCAGTGCCGGTGCTGCGGCTGCCTTGCGCCATGCGCTCAAGGAATACGGAAAAATCATCGACGACAAGCTCGAAAACCAGGCCCACGCTGCACTGGCCGCGGCCGGTGAGTTGGAGGGCTGGCAGCGCTGGCGCGCCGACCAGTTGCGCGAAACCCTGGTCAACCAGGCCGAGGGCCTGCTCAAGCGCCCGGAAGGCCAGGCCATTGGCGGGCGCAAGATGCAGGAGACGCTGCGCGCCCTGCGCGAGCAGTGGAAGCAGACCGACCAAGGCGGCGTGCCCAACCACGCCATGTGGAAGCGCTTTGACGAAGCCTGCAACGAAGCCCATAAGGTGGTGGAAGGCTGGCTCGACAAGCTCAAGGCCGAATCCGCCGAGCACAAGGCCCAGCGCCTGGCGCTGATTGAAGAGGTGAACGCCTGGGCCCAGGCCAACCGCACCGCGCTTGACGACGACTGGAAAGGCTTTAACCGCATCCTGCACCAGTTTTCGGAGCGCTGGCGTGAAGCCGGGCACCTGGGCGAAAAGGTGTTTGCCGAGTTGCAGCCCTTGTGGAAGGCCGCGATTTCGAATGCCGCAGCGCCTCTTGAGGCAGTGCAGGCCCAAAGCCTGGCTGCGCGCCAGACCATGATTGAAGAAGCCAGGGTGCTGAGTGCCGCCCCGGTGCTGCGCGTGGACGCCGTGCGCGCCCTGCAGCAGCGCTGGCAGGCACAGGCGCACCAGGTCCCGATGGACCGGCGCCAGGAGCAAAAGCTCTGGGATGCATTCAGAAAGCCGATTGACGACGCCTTCAACCGCAAGACCCAGGAGCGCGAACAGGCCGAAGCCGCCCTGGGCGCGCGCGACCGCGTGGTGCTGCAAGCCGCCAAGGCGCTGGAGCAATCCAATGCCTCGGGTGATGCACAGGCCATTCGCGCAGCCATGGCGGCACTCGATGCCGCGCTGCACGGGCAAGCCCAGGCTCAGGCTGAAGTGACGGCAGCCGGTGCGCAGGAGAATTTGGCCAAGGCGGCGGCCTCTGAAGCGCAGAGCGCCGAACCTGCCCAGCCAGAACCATCAGAAACCCCCGAAGCAAGCGAAAGCAGTGCCTCGGCGGCTCCTGAAGGTGAAGCACCGCAGGCCGACGCCGAGGTTGTGCCGGTGGTGGTGGAGCCACCCAAGCCAGCACCCAAGCCGGTGGTGGCCATGCGTGGCGACGACCGCCCTGGCATGAAGAAAGAGGTTGCAGCCGCGCCCAATGCCCGCCCCGGCAAATGGGGTGAGCGCAAGGACGCAGCGCGTCCGGCGCGCGACGGCCGGGGAGCACCACGCACCAATGAGCGTCCTGGTGATCGGTCTGGCGAGCGCCCGGGGCGCGACCCGCGTGCACGCAGCGAACCCTGGCAGGAAGCGCCGCGCCTGGGCGACACCGCATTTCGGGCCCAGCGCGAGGCGCTGGAGAATGCCCAGGCCGCGCTGCGCAAGCTCGCCGCCCAAGCCCATGGCGAAGCGCTTACCCAACTCCTGACCGCGTGGGAAAAGCGCGACCCGGCTCTGGTGCCCAGCGTGCAGGAACTCGGCGCGCGGGTGAACGCGGCCACGCGCTCCACCTGGCAGCAGGCGGTGGGTGGCACACTGAGCGCACCAGGCAAAAATGCGCCCAGCCCCAAGGAGGCGCTGCTGCGTCTGGAAATGGCGGCCGAGGTGCCCACGCCAGCGGACGATATGACGGCGCGGCGTACCCTGCAACTGCAACTGCTCACACGGCGCAACGATCCGTCCCCGGTGCAAACCTGGGGTCAGGACGCAGCGCTGGTGTTTGCGGCTGAGTTTGACACCCCCACGTCGCGACGGGTGCAGACCGTGCTTAAAGCGATGCTGAAAAAGTAACCACGAGGGGTGCTGCCATGGACTCTGTCGATGACCTGTTGCGTCGGCTGGAGCAACTCAACGCCATTGGCGTGGCCCTGTCCAAAGAGCGCGATATCACACGCTTGCTTGAGAACATTCTGGTAGCGGCCAAAACCATCACCCATGCCGATGGGGGCACGCTTTACCGCCTGACCAACGACGCCCAGGCCTTGCGCTTTGAAATCCTGCGCACCGATTCGCTGGGGATCGCCATGGGCGGCACCTCGGGTAGCCCGATTGATTTTCCCAACCTGCCGCTGTACGACGACCAGGGTGGCAACAACGATGCGGTAGTGGCGGTGTACGCAGCGCTGCACAACCAGACGGTCAACATTGCCGACGCCTATACCGAGGCCAACTTCGACTTTTCCGGGCCGCGCAAGTTTGACGCGCGCACCGGTTACCGCTCGCAATCCTTTCTGGCCGTGCCGATGAAAGACCATGAGGGCGACATCATCGGCGTGCTGCAACTGATCAACGCCCAGGACCCGCACACCGGCGTGGTGCAGACATTCTCGACCGCTGACCAGAGTCTGGCCGAGTCGCTGGCCTCGCAGGCCGCCATTGCCATTACCAACCGCAACCTGATGACGCAGTTGGAAACGCTGTTTGAGTCGTTTATCAGCCTGATCAATCTGGCCATTGACGAGAAGTCGCACTACACCGGTGGCCACTGCCAGCGCGTGCCGGCGCTGACTATGATGCTGGCCGAAGCCGCCCACGCCCGCGCCGATGGAGCGCTGACGTCTTTCTCCATGGACGACCGCGATCGCTACGAACTCAAGATTGCCGGCTTGCTGCACGACTGCGGCAAGGTCACAACGCCGGTGCACGTGGTCGACAAGGCCACCAAGCTGCAAACGCTGTTTGACCGGATCGAACTCATCGCCACGCGCTTTGAAGTACTCAAGCGCGACCAGGAAATTACCGCCCTGCGTGCCCAGATTGCGCTGCGCACGCAGACCGATGCAGCTGCCGAGGCGCGCATCTGGGCGCACTGCCGCAACAGCATCAATGCGCTCGATGCCGACCGCGAGTTTCTGCGCGCCGCCAACCAGGGTGGCGAGGCGATGAAGGACGCCGACATGCAGCGCGTGCGCGAGATCGGCCTGGGCTATGTGTGGCGCAACGTGAGCGGCCTGGAGGCCGACTTCCTCACCGCCGATGAAATTGAAAACCTGACGATCCGCGCGGGCACACTCACTTCGGCCGAACGCGACACCATCAACTACCACATCGTCGCCACCATCAAGATGCTGGAGCAGTTGCCCTGGCCCAAGCATTTGCGCAACGTGCCCGAGTACGCCGGTGGGCACCACGAGCGTATGGACGGCAAGGGCTACCCCAAGGGGCTCACGCGCGACCAGATGTCGGTGCAGGCACGCGTCATGGGCATTGCCGATATTTTTGAAGCCTTGACTGCGCGCGATCGGCCCTACAAGCTGGGCATGAAGCTGTCGCAGGCCATGGGCATCATGTACAAGTTCAGTTGCGGCGGCCACATTGACCCCGACCTGTTTGCGATCTTTGTCGAAGACGGAATTTACCGGCGCTACGCCGAAGAGTTTCTCGACCCCTGGCAGATCGATGAGGTTAACCCGCAGCAGTGGCTGCAGCGTCCAGCGGCGTAATGCGCTGCACGCCTGCTGCTGCGCCCGTTGGGTCCAGAAGCAGGCGCAGCACTTCGGCGCGCGGCGGTTGAGCCGCCAGATCCCAGTCGCTCAGCACCATGCGGTCTGCTGTCTGACTTAGCCACTGCGTGGCCGGGTGGTGGGTGTGGCCGTGAATCAGGTGCGTGGCGCGGTGCTGTGCCAGCAGGGCCCGTGCGGCATCGGGGTCGATGTCGATCCAGTTTTTCTCTTCCTTTTTTCGTGTCTCGCTCTGCATCCGAAGGCCGCGCGCGATTTGCTCGCGCTCTTGCAGCGGTCGGGCCAGAAAGTCGTTTTGCCAGGCCGCGCTGCGCACCGTGGCGCGAAACTCCATGTAGGGCGCATCGGCCAGACAGAGCGCATCACCGTGCGTAAGCAGCCAGCGCTGCGCGCCAAAGCTCAGCACGCTGGGGTCGTCGAGCAGGGTGCAGCCGCTGGCCTGCGTGAACGCTGCGTCCAGGAGAAAGTCGCGGTTGCCGTGCATCAGGTACAGCGCCAGCCGCTGGGAGGCAGCGCGCAGCGCTTGCGCGCATTCGGCCTCAAAGCTGCTGGGGTCGTGCAGCACGTCGTCGCCGACCCAGACTTCAAACAGATCGCCCAGAATGAGCACCGCGTCTGCGCAAGTGGTTTGCAGGTAGCGCTGCCAGGCCGCTACCGTGGGTGCCTGGGCGCGCTGCAGATGCAGGTCGGAAATGATGTCAACGCATTTCCAGTGGGATGGGGCAAGCAGTTCCATCCCGGTGGGTGCCGCAGTTACAGGGCCACGGCCTTTTCGACCACCACGTCGTCCTTGGGAACGTCGTCATGAAAGCCCTTGCGCCCGGTGGCCACGGCCTTGATCGCATCGACCACTTCCGTGCCCTTGACCACCTTACCAAAGACGGCGTAGCCCCAGCCATGCGGGGTAGGTGCAGTGTGGTTGAGAAAGTGGTTGTCGGCGACGTTGATGAAAAACTGTGCGGTGGCCGAATGCGGGTCGCTGGTGCGCGCCATGGCGACGGTGTAGTTGAGGTTTTTTACGCCGTTGTTGGCTTCGTTAGTGACAGGGTCATCGCAGGGCTTTTGCTTCATGCCGGGCTCCATGCCGCCGCCTTGCACCATGAAACCGGGGATGATGCGGTGAAAAATGGTGTTGTCGTAGTGGCCCTTGCTCACGTAGGACAGAAAGTTGGCTACCGACTTGGGCGCGTTTTCTTGATCGAGTTCTAGTGTGATGACACCGTGGCCGACAACGTGGAGTTCTACCTGGGGATTGCTCATAATTTATTTCACCAAAGTGGCGGAGTTGATAACGATCGGAGACTGGGGCACGTCACCCGGACCAGTGGGGGTGACCTTGATTTTCTGGATCACTTCCATGCCGCTGATGACCTTGCCAAAAACAGCGTAGCCATTGCCGGGGCCCCGGGCATTGAGAAAATCGTTGTTTTTGACGTTGACGAAGAACTGCGCGGTGGCAGAGTTGGGGTCATTGGTGCGCGCCATGGCAATGGTGCCCAGGTCGTTCTTCAGACCGTTCTGCGCTTCCAGGGGAATGGGTGGGCGCGTGGGCTTTTGGCTCATGCTCGGGGTGAACCCGCCGCCTTGCACCATGAAGTTGTCGATCACGCGGTGGAAGATGGTGCCGTCGTAGTGCTTGTCCTTGACGTACTGCAAAAAGTTTTCCACCGACTTAGGTGCCTTCTCGGGGTTGAGTTCAACCACAAAGTCGCCCTGGTTGGTTTGAAACTTCACCTGGGGCGCGGCTTGTGCCAGCGTGGCCAGGGGCGTGAAAGCAATGGCAGCGCAGAGCAGCAGATTGCGCCGACGCGATGCATTTCCAAGAATGTTCATGGCAGGAGTCCTTCAAAAAATCCGGGGATTGCGCGGTTCAAGGCGCGGAGGAGGCGGGTGGTGTAGCAGGTTTGGTGGTTGGCTTTGCGGCTTTGGTGCCCACCGCAAACAGTTGTCGAAGCAGGGTGAGTTTGGTGGGCGCGGTTGCGTTGCCCTTGTCGGTTTGCAGGGCCTTGGCGTACGCCTGATCGGCCAGTTTGGCGTACACGTCGCCCAGGTTCTCTTGCGCGGTGGCGTAGTCGGGGTTCAGGCGCACGGCCATTTCGAGCGCGATGCGGGCCTTGTCAAACTGGTTTTCGGCGGCGTACAGCACGGCCAGGTTGTTGTAGGGCTCGGCCAGTTCGGGATAGTCTTCGGTCAGTCGGGTAAAGGTGGCCAGCGCTTCGGCGCTCTTGCCCGCGTCGCGCTGGATGACACCCTTGAGGAAGCGCATTTGTGCGTCATGGGGTTTGGCTGCCAGGTGCTCGTCGGCCTTGGCCAGCGCCTCGGTGGCTTTGCCCGCGCGCAGCAGTTGGGTCACCTCGGCGTACTCGTCCGCATGGGCCACAGAAAACGCCATGCACAGCGCCAGCGCCAGGAGCTGGAGCAGTCTGCCTAACAGTGCGTTGTGGTGCGTCATGGTGGTGCTGCGCGTGGTGAAGGTGATCGGGCGGGGCAGGGGCTATATACTGCGCTGGATTGTAGCGTTACACCAACCGGAACCGAACCAGCCACTGCCTGTGCAAGGCGCTTACCGCCCCTGTGCACCGGAGTCGAATAGATCATGAGCTTGCGCATTTACAACACGCTTACGCGTGCTACGGAACCCTTTTCCCCGATTGAGAGCGGCCACGTGCGTATGTACGTCTGTGGCATGACGATTTACGACCTGTGCCACATCGGGCACGCGCGCATGATGATGGCCTTTGACGTGGTGCAGCGCTGGTTCAAGGCCAGCGGCTTGCGCGTCACCTACGTGCGCAACATCACCGACATTGACGACAAGATCATCAAGCGCGCGGTCGAGCGCAACATCACCATCCGCGCCCTGACCGATGAAATGATTGCCGCCATGCACCACGACATCGGCCTGCTCGGCATCGAGCCGCCCAGCCTGGAGCCGCGCGCCACCGAGTATGTGCCGCAAATGCTGCACCTGATCAGCACCCTGGCCGACAAGGGGTTGGCCTACCAGGCGTCCAATGGTGATGTGAATTACGCCGTGCGCAAGTTTCCCGGCTACGGCAAGCTCTCGGGCAAGTCACTTGACGAGTTGCGCGCCGGTGAGCGCGTGGCGGTGCAGGACGGCAAGGACGATCCGCTTGACTTTGTGCTGTGGAAATCGGCCAAGCCCAGCGAGCCGCAGGACGCCAAGTGGAACAGCGCAGACTATGGTCGCGACTTTGGCGTGGGCCGCCCTGGCTGGCACATCGAGTGCTCGGCCATGAGCTGCCAGACCCTGGGTGACACCTTTGACCTGCATGGCGGCGGCGCAGACCTGCAGTTCCCGCACCACGAGAACGAAATTGCGCAAAGCGAAGGTGCCAACGGCAAACCACTGGCCAACTTCTGGGTGCACAACGGCTTTGTGCGCGTGGATAACGAAAAAATGTCCAAATCGCTGGGCAACTTTTTCACCATCCGCGATGTGCTCACGCAGTACGACGCCGAAACCGTGCGCTTTTTCCTGGTGCGCACCCATTACCGCAGCGCCTTGAACTACAGCGACGTCCACCTCAACGACGCGCGCACGGCGCTCAAGCGCCTCTACACCGCGCTGGCCTTGGTAACGCCCGCGCCCGTGGCCGCCATCGACTGGAGCCAGCCCCTGGCAGCGCGCTTCAAGGAAGCGATGGACGAAGACTTTGGCACGCCCGAAGCGATTGCCGTGCTGTTTGATCTGGCCAGCGAAGTCAACCGTACCGCCTCGCCCGAAATGGCCGGCCTGCTGCGCGCCCTGGGCGGCTGCCTGGGGCTGCTGCAAAACAACCCAAGCGAGTTTCTGCAAGCCGGGGCTGGCCTGGACGAAGCGGCCATTGCGGCGCTGATTGACGAGCGCAGCGCGGCCAAGGCAGCGCGCAACTTTGCGCGCGCTGACGCCATCCGCAAGGACTTGCTGAGCCAGGGCATTGCACTCAAGGATTCGGCCACCGGAACCACGTGGGAGGCGGTACAGCAATGAGCACCCGAAAGCCCGCCAGCGCATCCAAGATTGTGCCCACGTTTTGGGACGACGCCTGCAAGCACCTGGTCAAGAAAGACCGGGTCATGAAGCGCCTGATTCCCCAGTACGGCGACGCCTGTCTGGAGACCCGCGGCGACGCCTTTGTCACGCTGGCGCGCAGCATTGTGGGGCAGCAGATTTCGGTCAAGGCCGCGCAGACGGTGTGGGACCGCTTTGCCGCCCTGTCGCGCAAGCTCACGCCGGGCGCTGTGCTCAAACTCAAGGTGGACGATATGCGCGCTGCCGGGCTGAGTGCGCGCAAGGTTGAGTACCTGGTGGACCTGGCCATCAATTTCGACAACGGCACCCTGCACGTCAAGGAGTGGGAGGCGATGAGCGACGACGATATCGTCGCCGAGCTGGTGTCCATCCGTGGCGTGGGCCGCTGGACGGCTGAGATGTTTCTGATCTTTCACATGATGCGCCCCAACGTGCTGCCGCTGGACGACGTGGGCCTGATCAACGGCATCAGCCGCAACTATTTTTCGGGTGAAGTGGTCAGCCGCAGCGACGCCCGCGAAGTCGCCGCCGCCTGGGTTCCGTATTGCAGTGTGGCAACTTGGTATATTTGGCGCTCACTGGACCCCCTGCCGGTGGCCTACTGAAACCTTGGGGAAAGACCTTTAGCTCTGTCCCCAACTGATCAAGGATGTTTGCGGGACAGACCTTCAGCTCTGTCCCCAACTGATTAAGGATGTTTGCGGGACAGACCTTCAGCTCTGTCCCCAACTGATTAGCAAGGAACAACATGGCGAAAAAGACCTTTCTCGACTTTGAGCAACCGATTGCCGACCTGGAAACCAAGATTGACGAACTGCGCTATGTGCAAAACGAGTCGGCGGTCGATATTTCCTCCGAAATCGAGCAGCTCAGCAAGAAAAGCCAGCAACTCACCAAAGACATTTACAGCGACCTCACGCCCTGGCAAATCACAAAGATTGCGCGCCACGCCGAGCGGCCCTACACGCTGGACTACATCAGCGAAATCTTCACCCATTTTGTCGAGCTGCATGGCGACCGCCACTTTGCCGACGACCTGAGCATCGTTGGCGGCCTGGCGCGCTTTAACGGCACCGCGTGCATGGTGCTGGGCCAGCAGAAGGGGCGCGACACCAAGGAGCGCGGCTTGCGAAACTTTGGCATGAGCAAGCCCGAGGGCTACCGCAAGGCCTTGCGCCTGATGAAGCTGGCCGAAAAATTCAAGCTGCCGGTGTTCACCTTTGTCGATACGCCCGGGGCCTATCCCGGTATTGACGCCGAAGAGCGCGGCCAGTCCGAAGCCATCGGACGCAATATCTACGAAATGGCGCAACTCGAAGTGCCCATCATCACCACCATCATTGGCGAAGGCGGCTCGGGCGGCGCGCTGGCCATTTCGGTGGCCGACCAGGTCATCATGATGCAGTATTCGATCTACTCGGTGATCAGCCCCGAGGGCTGTGCCTCGATTCTGTGGAAGACTTCCGACCGCGCCCAGGACGCCGCCGACGCACTGGGCATCACCGCGCACCGCCTCAAGGCGCTGGGCGTGGTGGACAAGATCGTGAGCGAACCCGTCGGTGGCGCGCACCGCGACTACAAGCGGGCGGCGGCGTTCCTCAAGCGCGCCTTGGGCGACGCACTGCGCCAGGTGGGAGACCTCAAGGTCAAGGACCTGGTAGAGCGCCGCTACGACCGCCTGCAAAGCTACGGGCGCTATACCGATACCAAGGTGGCGTCGAAGTAGGGCGCTGCCCCGCCGCGGGGCTTGCACACCATGACCCAAACCGTTGACGACGCCCTGCGCGCTTTTGCGCCCGCGTTGCCGTTGGCGGTTGCCTTCAGCGGCGGAGCCGATTCCACGGCGCTGCTGCTGGCATGCGCCGCGCGCTGGCCGGCTCAGGTGCTGGCGCTGCACGTCAACCACGGGCTGCAACCCGCAGCGGTGGCGTTTGAGCAGCATTGCCGCGCGTTGTGTGCGCGCCTGAACGTGCCGCTGCTGGTGCAGGTGGTGCAGGCCCATCCCGCGCCCGGGCAAAGCCCCGAAGACGCCGCGCGCCGTGCCCGTTACCAGGCCTTTGCCGCGTTGGCGCAAACCGAACATGGGGCCAAGCCAATCCAGTCCATCGCCATTGCCCAGCACGCCGACGACCAGGTCGAAACCTTGCTGCTAGCCTTGAGCCGTGGCGCAGGCTTGGCGGGCCTGAGCGCCATGCGCGCCACCTGGCAGCGCGATGGGCTGACCTACCACCGCCCACTGCTCTCGGTAGGCGCCGCCGAAATCCGGCGCTACCTGGCCGAGCGCGACGTGCCGTTCATCGAAGACCCCAGCAACGCCGACGAGCACTTCACCCGCAACCGCATCCGTGCGCGCATCATGCCCGCGCTGCAGGCCGCGTTTCCGCAGTTTCTGGACACCTTTGCCCGCAGTGCCGCCCACGCAGCCCAGGGCCAGGCGCTGCTGGACGAGGTGGCGCAGCAAGACCGCGCGCAGGTGTGCCGTGCCTCGGACGGGCTGCTACGCATTGCGCCGCTGCGCGCGCTCAGCCGGGCGCGCCAGGCCAATGTTTTGCGCCACTGGCTGAAAGATTGTTACGCGGTGGTTCCCAGCGCGGCGCAGCTTGCCGAACTGCTCGATCAGTTGCAAGCCTGCAGCACGCGCGGCCACCAGATCGACATCAAAGTCGGTCCGGGTTTTGTGCGCCGCCAAGGCGAGGTGCTGCATTGGTACAATCCCTAGGTTTTTTGCACCACCAACAACAGCAATGGCATTGATCGTCCACAAATACGGCGGCACGTCGATGGGTTCTACGGAACGCATCCGCAATGTTGCCAAACGCGTCGCCAAATGGGCACGCGCAGGCCACCAGATGGTGGTAGTCCCCAGCGCCATGAGCGGCGAAACCAATCGCCTGCTGGCCCTGGCCAAGGAATTGGCCCCCGCCAGCCTGACCGAGGCCTATGGCCGCGAGCTCGACATGTTGGCCGCCACCGGCGAGCAGGCGTCAAGCGCGCTGCTGGCAATCGCCTTGCAGGCCGAGGGCCTGGAGTCGGTCAGCTACGCTGGTTGGCAAGTGCCCATCCGCACCGACAGCTCCTACACCAAGGCACGCATCGAGTCGATTGACGACGCACGTGTGCGCTCCGACCTGCAAGCGGGCAGGGTGGTGATCGTCACCGGCTTTCAAGGCATTGACGACCAGGGCAACATCACGACCCTGGGGCGCGGTGGCTCCGACACCTCGGCCGTGGCCGTGGCCGCCGCCATGAAGGCCGACGAATGCCTGATCTACACCGACGTTGATGGCGTGTACACCACCGACCCGCGCGTAGTGCCCGAGGCCCGGCGCCTGCACACCGTGAGCTTTGAAGAGATGCTTGAGATGGCGTCGATGGGCTCCAAGGTGCTGCAAATCCGCTCGGTCGAGTTTGCCGGCAAATACAAAGTGCCCCTGCGCGTGCTCTCGAGCTTTACGCCCTGGGATATCGATCTGAACGAAGAAGCCAAGTCTGGCACCCTGATTACTTTTGAGGAAGACGAAAACATGGAACAAGCCATTGTTTCGGGTATTGCATTCAACCGCGACGAAGCCAAGATTTCGATCCTGGGTGTGCCCGACAAGCCCGGCATCGCCTACCAGATTCTGGGTGCCGTTGCCAATGCCAATATCGAAGTGGACATGATCATCCAGAACATCAGCAAGGATGGCAAGACCGACTTCAGCTTTACCGTCAACCGCAACGAATACACCAAGACGATGAGCCTGCTCAACGACACGGTGTTGCCGGCGCTGGGTGCCACCCAGGTGGTGGGTGATACCAAGATCTGCAAGGTCAGCATCGTGGGTATCGGCATGCGCAGCCATGTGGGCGTGGCCAGCACCATGTTCCGCGTGCTCAGCGAAGAGGGCATCAACATCCAGATGATCTCTACCTCCGAAATCAAGACCTCGGTTGTGATTGACGAGAAGTACATGGAACTGGCCGTACGCGCCCTGCACAAGGCCTTCGATCTGGACCAGGTTCCGGCATAGTTTTTTGGGCGCAAAGTCATGCGATAATGCGCGCTCTTTCAGGAAACGTGACCGAGTGGCCGAAGGTGCTCCCCTGCTAAGGGAGTATGGGGTGTAGAGCCTCATCGAGGGTTCGAATCCCTCCGTTTCCGCCAAAGATTGGCTTAAAAAGCCCGCAACCTACCAGGTGTGCGGGCTTTTTTACTGGGTGCGCAACGGTGGTTGATTGATAGCCAAAACCATAAACGGTATGAGTGGCACCTGCGTAGAATTCAGGTCACCCCATCAAACCTTGGACACCGGCTCCCAACCCGCTCAGTGAACGATGCCGTTGATGCTCCCTTGGAAACACGTGTTTATGCTGCGCAGAAACGTCTTGTGCGTTCTTTGTTTGTGGTTCCAACGGTGAAATTTTATGCCTTCCCAGGTCGCGCATTGAGCGAATGGAGACGGGCGCTACCTACCGCACCCTTGGCGGCATAAATGTTTCATTGGGTGCGTAACCGGTCATCAAGCCCAGCGCTGTCGGTTTGCTGACAGCGCGCACACGGTTTGGGGCCGTATGCGGGTGAAATCGACCTGGCACGAAAACTGATAGGTCCATGGCGTTAGCCAATTTGCCGTGGAAAAGCCGACACCTGGTGGCCGCCGTTGTGCGACTGCTCTTCACGGCGCAACGCCCAAGGAGTAGTGCCATGCGTTTTCACCCTCAACAACTGATTCTTTTTGCGCTGGTGCTTGGCGCTTTGGGGGGCTGTTCGAGCGCACCCAAGCAAAGCCTGGCCGATAACGCCTGCGTTGCCACCGTGTTTCGCCAGGAAGGCGCGCTAACCCAGACCCAGCGCTGCACCGAGTGGCAGTTTGGGCCTTCGCGCTACCAGGTGGCCGCGTTTGAGCGCAACCACCCCAGCACCAACACACAGGCCGCGCAGGCCGAGTTTACGCACACGCTCAGCGCCTTGCTGCAGCCCTGACCGCACTGTTGCGCCGCAGCCATGGCGCTCGGCGTTGCCCCTATGATGCGGGAATTCTTGCATTGAATGGGGTGAACACATGGAAAAGAGTCCTACCGGAATTGGGCGGCGCGTGGTTCTGAAGGCGGGTATCGCCGCTGCGGCGCTGCAGCCGTTGGCGCGGGTGCAGGCGCAAGTGCCCGAGAAGAAGAAGGTCGCCATTGCCGTGGGCGGCAAGAGTCTTTTCTACTACCTGCCGCTGACCATTGCCGAGCAGTTGGGCTACTTCAAGGCCGAGGGCCTGGAGGTTGAGATCAGCGACTTTGCCGGTGGCAGCAAGGCGCTGCAAGCCCTGGTGGGTGGCAGCGCCGATGTGGTCAGCGGTGCCTACGAGCACACCATCAGCCTGCAGGCCAAGGGCCAGTACATCCGTGAATTCGTGCTGCAGGGGCGCGCACCGCAAATCGTGCTGGTGGTCAATACCAAGGCGCTGCCCAACTTCAAGAGCATTGCCGACCTCAAGGGGCGCAAGGTAGGGGTGACGGCACCGGGCTCTTCGACCAACATCATGGCCAACTTTGTGCTCGCCAAGGCGGGCCTCAAGCCTTCGGACATCACGGTGGTGGGCGTGGGCGCAGGCGCGGGCGCGGTGGCTGCTTTCCAGAGCGGGCAGATTGATGCCATGTCCAACCTCGACCCCGTTATCAGCACGCTGGAGCGCGGGGGCAATGCGCGCATCGTCATCGACACGCGCAAGCTCAAGGACACCGAGGCCGTGTATGGCGGCCCCATGCCCGCGGGCTGCCTGTACACGCGCCAGGAGTTCATCGACCAGAACCCGATCACTGTGCAGGCCCTGGCCAACGCCATGGTGCGCGCGCTCAAGTGGCTGCAGGCGGCGGGCCCCAGCGACATCGTCAAAGTGGTTCCCGAGAGCTACCTGCTCGGTGACCGTGCGCTGTACCTGGACGCCTGGAGCCGCGTGCGCGAAGCGATTTCGCCCGACGGCATGCTCAACGACAAGGGTCCGGCCACGGCGCTGTCCATGCTCAAGCAGTTTGAAAAAGATCTCGAAGGCAAATCGATTGACTTGGGTCGCACCTACACCAACGAGTTTGTCAAGAAGGCCAACCAGAAGTACCCCAAGGTTTAGCACTGAGCAGGCATGGATGGTGCGGTGATGCAGGCGTTTTCCCTGATCGATGTGACGTGTGCGTTTGCCACGCCCAACGGCGGGGGAAGTTACGTCGCCACCAGCCAGGTGAACCTGGACGTGGCCCAGGGCGAGTTTGTCTCGGTGGTGGGGCCCACGGGCTGTGGCAAATCGACCTTGCTCAACGTGGCGGCCGGCCTGCTTGCGCCCACGGCCGGGCGGGTCGAGGTGTTTGGGCAGGCGCTGCAGGGGCTCAACCGGCGCGCCGGGTATATGTTCCAGGGCGACAGCCTGATGCCGTGGAAGTCGGCGCTGGACAACGTGGCAGCCGGTCTGGTGTTTCGCGGTGTGGCCGCGCAGGACGCTGCCCGCCAGGCCCAGGGGTGGCTCAAGCGCGTGGGGCTGGGCGGCTTTGGCGACCGCTACCCGCACCAGATGAGCGGGGGCATGCGCAAGCGCGTGATGCTGGCCCAGATGCTGATTCTGGAGCCCGACATTGTGCTCATGGACGAGCCGTTTTCGGCGCTCGATGTGCAGACCCGGCAATTGATGGAAAACGAGGTGCTGGAACTCTGGAGCGCCAAGCGCCGTGCGGTGCTGTTCATCACGCACGATCTGGACGAAGCCATTGCCATGAGCGACCGGGTGCTGGTGATGTCGGCGGGACCGGCCGCGCATCTGATTGGCGACTTTGCCATCGACCTGCCGCGCCCGCGCGACGTAATCGAAATCCGCGCGCACCCGCGCTTCATCGAACTGCATCGCACCATTTGGGACGCCCTGCGCGACGAGGTGCTCAAGGGCTATGCGCGCCAGATGGAGGCGCATTGATGCAGGCACGCCGACTACTGGGGCTGCCGGTGCGGGTTTGGCAAATCGCGCTGCTGGTCGCGCTGGTGGGCGCTTGGCATCTGGCGTCGCGCAACCCGCAGGTGGCGTTCTTCTTTGGTGAACCGCTGGTGGTGGCCCAGCGCCTGGTGGCGTGGTTTACCGAAAACCCGGGCACGCTGGACGTGGGTACGCGCGAGACCACCTGGTTCACGCTACAGCTACCGGCCGAGATTTACGCGCATCTGCTGGTCACGCTGACGGAGACCGTGCTGGCCTTTGCCATTGGAACGGTGGCGGGCCTGGGGGCCGGTTTCTGGCTGGGTTTGTCCAGCGGCGCGGCGGCGGTGTTTGACCCCTACATCAAGGCCGCCAACGCGATGCCGCGGGTCATCCTGGCCCCGATCTTTGCCATGTGGTTTGGCCTAGGCATCTGGAGCAAGGTGGCGCTGGCGGTGACGTTGGTGTTCTTCATTGTATTTTTCAACGTGTACCAGGGTGTGCGCGAGGTCAGCGCCGTGGTGCTCAACAACGCGCGCATGCTCGGGGCCAGCCAGCGGCAATTGCTGCGCCACGTGTACCTGCCCAGCGCCACGAGTTGGGTGTTTTCCAGCCTGCACACCAGCGTCGGACTGGCCTTTGTGGGTGCGGTGGTGGGCGAGTACCTGGGTTCGGCCCGGGGCGTGGGCTACCTGATCCTGCAGGCCGAGGGCACGTTCGACGTCAACACGGTGTTTGCCGGCATTGTGGTGCTGACAGTGTTTGCGCTCGCGCTCGACGCCGTGGTCGGGTGGCTCGAGCGCAGGCTGCTCAAGTGGCAGCCCAACAGCGGCAGCCCCGGCAAGTCGCTCTATTGACCGTTTTCTCAGTCATTGCTGACCTTTTCTCCGTCATTGCGAACGGAGTGAAGCAATCCATGTCTTTCGGAATGCATGGATTGCCACGTCGCTACGCTCCTCGCAATGACAGCCTTTTGTCCGCGCAATGACAGCCTCTTGTCCGCGCAATGACAGCCTTTTGTCATCGCGATACCACACCCCGCCTCGTCATCGCGAGGCCGTCAGGCCGTGGCGATCCATGGCTTTTGTCGCCCAATGTGCGACAAGCGCGGCAGTGGTGTGCGCGCTCAGGCTTGCAGCATGCCGCTCAGGCGTTTGGCAATGATGTCGTGCGCCTGCGCCATGATGCGGTCGATCAGCTCTTTTACGCTGGGCACGTCGTGGATCAGGCCTGCCACCATGCCGCAGGACCAGACGCCGGCGTCCATGTCGCCCTGCTGCATGATGCGCGGATAGACGCCCGCCACCTCTTCAATGATGTCGTCAAACTTGAGCGCGCTGCCCAGGGTGCGCTCCTTTTCCAGCAGGCGGTCGGTGGCGGCGTTGTGCAGCACACGCTCGGTGTTGCGCAGGCCGCGCATCACCAATCGGGTGTCGAGTTCGCTGGCGGCAACAATCGCCTCCTTGACGCGTGCGTGCACCGGTGCCTCTTGGGTGGCAATGAAGCGCGTGCCCATATTCATGCCGTCTGCGCCCAGCGCCAGTGCCGCCACCAGCGAGCGTCCGTCGGCCATGCCGCCGGAGGCAACAAAGGGGATGCGCAACTCCTCGGCGGCGCGCGGCAGCAGGATGAAGTTGGGCACGTCGTCCTCGCCGGGGTGGCCGCCGCACTCGAAGCCGTCCACGCTGACGGCGTCGCAGCCAATGGCTTCGGCCTTGAGCGCGTGGCGTACCGAGGTGCACTTGTGGATCACCTTGATGCCCGCTTCGTGCAGCATCGGCATCCACTTCTGCGGGTTGTTGCCCGCCGTTTCCACCGCCTTGACGCCACCGTCGATGATGGCGCGGATGTAGCCAGGATAGTCGGGCGAAC
Organism: uncultured beta proteobacterium; assembly: GCA_903863395.1. Taxonomy (GTDB): domain Bacteria; phylum Pseudomonadota; class Gammaproteobacteria; order Burkholderiales; family Burkholderiaceae_C; genus Allorhodoferax. The sequence goes on along the minus strand of CAIPBW010000043.1, from coordinate 15,035 downwards.
TCACGGTGGGCAAAAACGTGAGGTTCACGCCAAAGGGCTTGTCGGTCATCGCGCGGCAGCGCCGGATTTCGTTGGCCAGCGCTTCGGGGTTGCGCTGGGTGAGGGCGGTGATCAGGCCCAGGCCACCGGCGTTGGACACGGCGGCGGCCAGTTCGGCAAAGCCGACGTAGTGCATTCCGCCCTGGATGATGGGGTGCTGGATTCCAAAAAGTTCGGTAATGCGGGTTTTCATGGCCTTGCGTCTCCTGTACGTGTCAATTTGTTACAAGGATGCAAGTATGCATCGATGCGCGCGCATCCGTTCGGTGCTACGCTGTGCCAACCAATGTCTGCAACATTCCCCACTGTGGAAAGACGAACCGATCCCACCGCTGAGGTGCCTTCATCGGAGGCGCTGTTTCGGCTTGTCTTTAACCAAAGCCCGGAGGCGATCATCCTGTTGCGCCTGCGCGACGGGGGCATCGTCGAGGTCAACCGCGAATGGCTGCTGTTGACCGGGTTCGCGCGTGACGAGGTGCTTGGGCGCAGCGCGGTGCAAATCGGGCTCTGGAGCGACGCGGGCGAACTCGAACGCGTGTTTGCGCCCTTGCGCCAGCATGGCCGCATCAACGATCTGGATGTCACCCTGACGATGCAGGACGGCATGCCGCGCATGGTGCGCTTGAACGCCACGCTGTTGCAGTGGCAAGAGCAGGGCTACGCCCTGGTGTACCTGCGCGACGTGACCGCCGATTTGCTCTCGCGCGAGGCCATGAAGGCGGGCGAGATGGCGCTGGAACAGGTCAACGAAAAACTCAATCGCCAGATGAGCGTGTACGAGATGACCGAGCGCGTGGCCAAGGTCGGCCACTGGGTGCTGTACCCCGGCGATGACGTGGTGCACGTGTCCCACGGCTACGCGGAGATCGCGCAGTTGGGCAATGTGCGTGTGGCACCATTTGGTGCCCATTGGCTTGGTGTACTCGATGAGGACCGCGAGGCGCTACGCCAGGCTCTGAAGAATATGGACGGCTCGCTGGTTGAATACCGCTGGCGACGCCCGGACGGGCAAGTCATCTGGATTCGCTCGCGCATGCAGCGCCAGTTCGAGTACGGCGCGGTCAAGGCCGATTTTGGCATCGTGCAGGAAATCACTGCCGAACGTGGGGCGCTGGGCGCGCTGCAGGAGCAACTCGCATTTATCCAGAAGATCACCAGCCGCGTGCCCGGCATGGTGTACGAACTGCAGGTCTGGCCCGATGGCAGACGCCAGTTCCGTTTTGTCAGTGCAGCGGTCGAAGCCTTGATCGGCGTGACGGAGGCACAGTTGCAGGCTGATGCCGGACTGTTTTTTGCCAAGATTGTTCCCGAGGACCGGTCGGCCATGCAGGAGGCGCAAACCATGTCGGCGCGCGACCTGTCACTGTGGCAGTGCGAGTTTCGTGTGCGCTCTGCCGATGGCGCGGTGCGCTGGTTGCTGGGCAGCGCCATGCCGCAAAGGCAGGACGATGACTCCTTGCTGTGGTGTGGTTCGGTGATTGATGTCACCGCGCAAAAGGACACGGTGGCACTTTTGCAGGAGAGCGAGTCGCGCTTTCGCAGCCTCACCGGCTTGTCGTCGGACTGGTACTGGGAGCAGGACGACAAGTTCCGCTTTGTGCGCGTGGATGGCAACCTGGATGCCAACGGGGTGTTGCCGAGCGAAAGCTATTTCGGCAAGACCCGCTGGGAGACGGGTGCAGAGGGCGTGAGTGCCGCGCAGTGGGTGGCGCATCGCGCCCAACTGGAGGCGCACGAAACGTTTCGCGGCTTTGAGATACAGCGCCGACGCAGTGATGGAACGCTGATGTGGGCATCCATCAGTGGCACGCCAATTTTCGACGCCAGCGGCAAATTCACCGGCTATCGCGGCACCGGCACCGACATTACGGCACGCAAGCGCGCCGAGGCCGATATCGAGCGTCTGGCGTTTTTCGATGCGCTCACCGGTTTGCCCAATCGCCGTTTGCTGATTGACCGCCTGCAAAAGGCGATTGCCACCAGCGCGCGGCGCAACAGCCATGGGGCTTTGCTGTTTATTGACTTGGACAACTTCAAGGTGCTCAACGACACCCTGGGGCACCACATGGGAGACGAGTTGCTGCGCCAGGTGGCAACCCGGTTGACGCAGTGCGTGCGCGGCATCGACACCGTGGCGCGGCTGGGTGGCGACGAGTTCGTGGTGATGCTTGAAGAACTCAGCACGCATGCGCCCGAGGCCGCAGCCCAGGTGGAGCTTGTTGGCAAGAAAGTGCAGCACTCGCTCAACCAGCAATTCGAGTTGGCGGGGCAATGGCACCACAGTTCCCCCAGTATCGGCGTGACGCTGATCTACGAGCACCAGCACTCAGTCGATGAGTTGCTCAAGCGCGCCGATCTGGCGATGTACCAGGCCAAGGCGGCCGGTCGCAACACCTTGCGCTTCTTTGATCCGGTGATGCAGGCTGCTGCCACCGAGCGCGCCACGCTTGAAGCCGATATGCGCCAAGGCCTGGTGGACAAGGATTTTGTGCTGTTCTACCAGCCGGTGGTGAATGAAGCAGAGCGCATGACCGGGGTGGAAGCGCTGCTACGCTGGAAGCATCCGCAGCGCGGCATGGTCTCGCCTGCCGAATTTATACCGGTAGCCGAGCAGACCGGCTTGATTCTGCCCCTGGGGCAGTGGGTGCTGGAGCAGGCGTGTGCGCAGTTGGTGGCGTGGGCTGCTCAGCCGCTGTCACGGCAGTTGACGATTGCCGTCAACGTAAGTGCGCGCCAGTTCCGCCAGCCCGAGTTTTCGGCGCAGTTGAAACAGTTGCTCAGTGTCAGCGGAGCCGACCCGCATCGGCTCAAGCTTGAGCTTACCGAGAGCCTGTTGCTCAACGACATGGAGGATGCGATTGTCAAGATGGGCGAGTTGCGCGCCATCGGCGTGAGTTTTGCGCTGGACGACTTTGGCACCGGCTATTCCTCACTGTCCTACCTCAAGCGCTTGCCGCTGGACCAGCTCAAGATCGATCAGTCGTTTGTGCGCGATGTGCTGGTCGACCCCAACGACGCCGCCATTGCACGCACCATCCTGAATCTGGCGCAAAGCCTGGAGCTTGGCGTGGTGGCCGAGGGCGTTGAGACGGTGGGACAGCGCGATTTTCTATTGCAAAGCGGCTGCAAGTCGTTCCAGGGCTACCTGTTTGGCAGGCCAGTCCCCTTGGAACTGCTGGCCATGCCCCAGGACTAACCGGGTCACAAGCTTTTGCGCGAGGCCTTTTGCTCGGCGGTGGCAAACTTGCTGTGCTTGCCCAGCAAGCCCACCATCTGTCCATAAATCTTGGGGTTGCCTGCCAGGCACTCGCCTTGCTCCAGAAAGTCGGCCTCACCCGTGAAATTGCCCACCAGACCGCCGGCTTCGGTCACCAGCAGCGAGCCCGCTGCCACGTCCCAGGGCTGCAGGCCGAGTTCAAAAAATCCATCGGTGTAACCCGCTGCCACGTAGGCCAGGTCGAGTGCTGCTGCACCCGGGCGGCGCAAACCGGCGGTGCGCTGCATGACTTCGCCCATCAGGTGCAGGTAGTGGCTGAAGTCGTCATCCTGGCGGTAGGGAAAGCCGGTGGAGATCAGCGCCTGGCGCAATTCGATGCGCTTGGAAACGCGCAAGCGCCGGTCGTTGAGGTAGGCACCGCGCCCCTTGGTGGCAGTGAACAAATCATTGCGGGTGGGGTCGTACACCACCGCCTGCTCGACCTTGCCGCGCACCGCCAGCGCCACGCTCACGCAGTACACCGGCAGCCCATGGATGAAGTTGGTGGTGCCGTCCAGCGGATCGATGATCCAGACGAATTCGGAATCCTTGGCACCGTGCTCGCGCCCGGTTTCTTCGGCCCAGATGCCGTGGCCGGGGTAGGCGGCCAGCAGGGTTTCGATGATCGCCTGTTCGGCCGCGTGGTCCACTTCGGTTACGAAGTCGTTGGCTTTCTTTTGCGATACGCGGACCGATTCAATATCGAGCGCGGCGCGGTTGATGATGGAGCCAGCAGCACGGGCCGCCTTGACGGCCACATTGACCATGGGATGCAGATTGGGTGACATAAGGATTTTTTGGGTGGGACCAGCCAAGCGGGCGGTCTTGCGCGGATGAACAAGGGTCGTTTCGCCCGACGATGCAAGCGGCGACAATAGGCCCATTTTAACGGGACGGACCACTGGCAGTGCCAGCGAGCGTTGCCGAACCTGTTTTTGTATGACGATTGCCACCATGAAGACCCGCTTCATCCTGATTGAAACCAGCCACGCCGGCAACGTTGGCGCGGCCGCACGCGCCATGAAGACCATGGGCTTTGACGACCTGGTGCTGGTAGCGCCGCGCTGGGCCAATGTGCTGCGGCGCGAAGAAACCATCCAGCGCGCCAGCGGGGCGCTCGACGTGCTTGAGCGCGCACGAATCGTGGACACGCTTGATGACGCGCTCGACGGCATCAGCCACCTGTGCGCCACGGCCATGACGCCGCGCGACTTTGGCCCACCCACCGTCACACCCCGGGGGCATTTTGAAAGTCTGCAGACAGCGCAGCACCAGGGTGTGGGGTTCTTGTTTGGCTCCGAGCGCTTTGGCATGCGCAATGAAGACGTGTACCGCTGCCACGTCTGCCTGAGCATTCCCAGCAATCCGAAGTTTGGTTCGCTCAACCTGGGCGCGGCGCTGCAGGTGGTTGCCTACGAGTGGCGTTTGGCGCTGGGCGGTTTTGCCAGCGACGCGTCGGTCGTTGCCCCGCCCCAGGCGCAGGTGGCAGACGCGCAGCAGCTTGCGGGCATGCTCGCGCACCTGGAGCAGTCGCTGGTGGGCTTGGGTTTTCTCGACCCCCTGGCACCCAAGAAGCTGATGCCGCGCCTGAACCAGTTGTTCAATCGCGCTGCGGTGACGCAGGAGGAGATCCACATCCTGCGTGGCATTGCCAAGGCGATATTGCAGCAAGACGCTGGTGCACCCGGGGTCAAGGCAGGCGATGCACCAGACAGCGTGTCAACAGACAGCGCTGTGAGCGGATAGACTTGGCACCATGTTTTCCCGCCTACGCTCCGACATCCAGTGCATTCTTGACCGCGACCCTGCTGCGCGCAGCACCTGGGAGGTGATCACCTGTTACCCGGGTCTGCACGCCGTGCTGCTGCACCGGCCCGCGCACTGGTGCTGGACGCATGGCCTCAAGTGGCTGGGGCGCTTTATTTCGCACTGCGCGCGCTGGCTCACGGGGATTGAAATCCACCCTGGTGCCATCATCGGCGAGCGCGTGTTCTTTGACCATGCCATGGGCGTGGTGGTGGGCGAGACCGCCGAGATTGGCGATGGATGCACCATCTACCAGGGGGTGACGCTGGGTGGCACCTCGCTTTACAAGGGCAGCAAGCGCCATCCGACGCTGGGCAAGGACGTGGTGGTGAGTGCCGGTGCCAAGGTGCTGGGCGGCTTTCTGGTGGGCGACGGTGCCAAGATCGGCAGCAATGCGGTGGTCATCAAACCGGTGCCCGCAGGCGCCACGGCGGTGGGTATTCCGGCGCGCATCATCCCGTCCAAGGCGGGTGAAAGTGCCGACGTGACGCCCGCCGACCGCAAGTTCAACGCCTATGGCATCACGCTCGAAGACGATCCGGTGAGCCAGGCCTTGCATGGCCTGATCAACACGGCGGGCTCGCAGGAGCACCAGATTGCCTTGCTCTGGCACGCCATCGAAAAACTCTCGGCCGATCGCGCCGCTGCTGATTGTGTACCCGGTGACGCGGCGCTGAGCGAGCGCTTCGAGACCGACAAGCTCAACGAGTTGGTGGGTAAATAGGCGCGCGCAGCGCGCTCTTGGGCCGAAACACCTTGCACACTTCTTCGCGCGCTTCGAGGTAAGGCCCGCCAATCAGGTCAATGCAGTAGGGCACGGCGGCAAAGATGCCGGGCACGAGAGACGCGCCGTTGGCGTCCTTCAAGCCTTCAAGCGTTTCGGCAATCGACTTGGGCTGCCCCGGCAGGTTGATGATCAGGCTGCGCTCCCGAATGACCGCCACCTGGCGCGACAAAATTGCGGTGGGAACAAATTTCAGGCTGATCTGGCGCATCTGCTCGCCAAAGCCGGGCATGACCTTGTGTGCCACCGCCAGGGTGGCTTCGGGCGTCACGTCGCGCAGGGCCGGGCCGGTGCCACCGGTGGTGAGCACCAGGCTGCAACCGGCGTCCACCAGTTCAATCAGGGTGCTACTAATCAAAGCCTGCTCGTCGGCAATCAGGCGCGACTCGAAGTGGATGGGGTTGCGCAGCGCGCGGCGCAACCAGTCCTGCAAGGCGGGCAGGCCCTGGTCCTGGTACACACCGCTGGAGGCGCGGTCGCTGATCGAAACAATGCCGATGCGCACGGGGTCGTAGCTGGCGGCAGCGGGGGTATTCATGCATCGGCTCCGGGGTTGTGCAGGCTTTCATGCGCGTCATCTTCCCGCACGGGAATGTCGTGCGCGGCAAGCAACTGCTCGCGCACGATCTGAAAAATGTCGCGGTAGGCGCGGCCATGGCGCACGGCCTCGCCGGGCTTTTCGGGCTTGGCGTCCTTGCGCGCCTGGCGCACCAGGGCGCGCAGTTGCTGCACGTCGGTGCCGGGGCTCAGGTTGACCCACTGGCCGACGGCGTCGTCGTCGGCAATCAGGCGGTCGCGCCAGAGCTCGGCCTGGTGCAGCACCAGGGTTTCCTGGGCCGAGGGCGCGTGCTGTTCCTGCAGTGCGGTGCGGATGTCGTCCAGCCGTGGCGCATCGAGCTGGCGCATGAGCTTGCCAATGAACTGCATCTGGCGGCGACGCCCCTCGAAGTTGGAAATGCGTTTGGCCTCAGTGACGGCTTCCGCCAGCTTGTCGGGCAGCTCCAGGCGCGTCATCAGGTCGGCGCGCAGGGTCAGCAGGTCTTCACCGAGCTTTTGCAACTCGGTGCTTTCGCGTTTGAGGTCGGTGCGGCTTTGTTCATCGGTGCCCTTGAGCTGGCGTTTGAGTTCAAGATCGAGTTCGCTGCCTTCGGCAACAAATTTTCCTTTGACGAAGTAGCCTTTTTTCAGTTTTCGTGACATGGCAAGTATCATAGCCTCCGCTATGCATACACCCTCATCCTCCTCTTCTTCCTCCGGCAAGACCCGGCCCACCGACAGTGGTTTTGCTTACACGCGCGCGTTTTTCGAGTCCCTGGTGGACATAGCGCTGGCCCACGCGGCCAAGCTCGGCGCGTCCGACGCCAGTGCCGAAGTGTCCGAGGGCTGTGGGCTGAGCGTTTCGGTGCGCAACGGCGAACTCGAAAACGTCGAGCGCAACCGCGACAAATCGCTGGGCGTGACCGTGTACCTGGGCACGCGCCATGGCAACGCCAGCACCTCGGACTTTTCCCAAGCCGCGATTCACCAGACCGTGCAGGCCGCCTACGACATCGCACGCTTTACCGCCGAAGACCCTTTTGCCAGCCTGCCCGATCTGGCAGACATTGTTCCGCCAGACCAGCGCGAACGCGATCTGGACCTGTTCTTCCCGTGGGCGCTGACCAGCGAGGAGGGCGCGCGCATTGCACTGGAGTGCGAAGCCGCAGCCCTATCCACGGATAAGCGCATCACCAACAGCGAAGGGGCCGGAGTTTCGGCCCAGCAATCGCATTTTTTCAGCGCCAATACGCATGGCTTTCGCGGCGGCTACGCCAGCTCGCGCCATTCGCTCTCGGTCTCACCGATTGCCGGTGAGGGCGACGGCATGCAGCGCGATGCCTGGTACAGCTCGATGCGCCACCCAGCGCAACTTGCCTCACCCCAGGCCATTGGCCGCTACGCCGCCGAGCGCGCGCTCAGTCGCCTGAACGCGCGCAAGATTGCCACCACCGAATGCCCGGTGCTGTTTGAGTCGCCCCTGGCCGCAGGGCTGCTGGGTGGTTTTGTGCAGGCCGTCAGCGGCGGCTCGCTCTACCGCAAAAGCTCGTTCTTGCTCGACAGCCTGGGCAAGCAGGTGTTTCCCAAACACATCGACCTCACGGAAGACCCGTTTGTGCTGCGCGGCAAGGGCAGCTCACCCTTTGATGGCGAGGGAGTACGCGTGCAAGCGCGCAAGGTGGTCGAGGGCGGGCGGGTGCAGGGCTATTTTCTGGGCAGCTATTCGGCGCGCAAACTCGGCATGCGCACCACCGGCAACGCTGGTGGCTCGCACAACCTGGTGTTCTCGTCGCGCCTGACACGCCCCGGTGATGATCTCGACGCCATGCTGCAAAAACTTGGCACCGGATTGTTTGTCACCGAGCTGATGGGCCAGGGCGTGAACTACGTCACCGGCGACTACTCGCGCGGTGCCAGCGGCTTTTGGGTCGAAAAGGGCCGCATCGCCTACCCGGTGCACGAAATCACCATCGCCGGCAACATGCGCAGCATGCTCAAAGGCATCGAGGCCGTCGGTGCTGACGCTTACAACTACGGTGCCAAGACGGTAGGCTCGATCCTGATCAACCGCATGAAAATCGCCGGAAGCTGAGCCTGCCGGGGCGGGAGAGACTACCCAGCCAGCGCCGCCTTGACGGCGGCAGAGACGGCCGACATTTCGGCTTTGCCGGCCAGTCGTGCCTTGACCACGCCCATGACCTTGCCCATGTCGCCGGGGCCGCTGGCGCCGAGTTCGGCCACGATGGCGCGCACCTGGGTGGCCACCTCATCGGCTGACAGGCGCTGGGGCAGGTAGGCTTGCAGCACCGTCACTTCGGCAGACTCCTGGTCCACCAGGTCCATGCGCTGGGCCTTGGTAAAGGCTTCGATGCTGTCTTTGCGCTGCTTGATGAGCTTGTCCACAATCGCCACCACGGCGGCGTCGTCCAGCACCACGCGCTCGTCCACTTCGCGCTGCTTGCACGCCGCCAGCAGCAGGCGGATGGTGCCCAGGCGCGCGCTGTCCTTGGCGCGCATGGCGGTTTTCATATCTTCGGTGATCTGGTCTTTGAGTGACATGGTGCTTCCTGTGGTGCGGTCAAAACAAAAAAAGCCCGCTGGAGCGTCCCCTAGCGAGCTTGGTGGGCTATGAAGCCTCTTGTCGGTGTACGACCGTGGGGGCGGCGGCGCGCGCTGCCCGGTGCGGCCTTAGAACAACTTTTTCGGCAACTGCATGCTGCGGATGCGCTTGTAGTTGCGCTTGACGGCAGCAGCCTTCTTGCGCTTGCGCTCGGCAGTGGGCTTTTCGTAGAACTCGCGTGCGCGCAGGTCGGTGAGCAGGCCCAGTTTCTCGATGGTGCGCTTGAAGCGGCGCAGCGCGACGTCAAACGGCTCGTTTTCTTTTACACGAATGGTTGTCATTAAATAATGGTGTCCAAAATGTGCTGTCGCCAGTCACGGGGGGAGATCGGGCCCCACATGCCACGTTCAGCGGTATTCCCCCATCTGTTATGCGTAACTAGTATTGGCCGACGGGGGTCTGCCAGAAAAGCCTCGGATTATAGCGTTTCCCGCAAAGAAGGTGCCTGGCTCGCGCTCATTCGCTTGCCGAGGTGCTGCGCATTGGCAACACTTGGGCCGCCAGACCCTGGGCGCAGGCGAAGGCGCTGGACCAGGCCCACTGGAAGTTGTAGCCCCCCAGCCAGCCAGTGACATCGACCACTTCGCCAATGAAATACAGGCCGCTTTGACGCGATTCCATGGTCTGGCCCGACAAGGCCACCGTGTCCACGCCACCGGCCGTGACCTCGGCCTTGGCGTAGCCTTCGGTCCCGCTGGGGGCAAGCTCCCAGCGGCTAAGCTGCTCGGCCAGCGCCGCCAGGGCCTTGTCCGATGCTTCGTTGATGGGCCGATTCCAAGCGGCGGCGTCCTGTGCGACCCAGGTTTCCGCCAGCCGCGATGGCAGGTAGGAGGCAAGTTCGTTGGCGATGCGTTTGCGCGAGGTGGCCTTGGCGGCGTTCAGCAGTGCGGGCAAGTCGGCCTGGGGTGCCAGGTTAACGCGAATCGGCGTGCCGGGTTGCCAATAGCTCGAAATCTGCAGCACCGCCGGCCCGCTCAAGCCCCGGTGGGTGAACAGCAGGTCTTCCAGAAACGCCACCTTGTCCTTTTTGGAGCCGGCTTCGATGCGCACCGGCAGCGACAGGCCCGAGAGGGCCGCAAACGGCTCCCAGGCCGTGGCGTCGAAGCACAGCGGCACCAGTGCCGGGCGAGTGGGCACCAGGGGAAGGTCGAACTGGCGGGCGATGCGGTAGCCCAGGTCGCTGGCACCGATCTTGGGAATCGACAGGCCACCCGTGGCCACCACCAGCGCCGCGCATTCCACGTTGCCACGGTCCGTGCCGATCTGGTAGCGCAGTGTGCTGCCTTCCTGCGCGGCGGAACTGCCGTGGCGAATCGACTGGACCGCGCAAGGTTGCCAGCGCTGCACGCCGCCCGCGTCGCACTCGGACAGCAGCACGTCGATGATGTCTTGCGCCGAGCGGTCGCAAAACAACTGGCCTTGGTGTTTTTCATGAAAATCCACCGCATGCCGCTTGAGCAACTGGACGAAATCCTGCGGCGTGTAGCGCGACAGCGCCGAGCGGCAAAAGCGCGGATTGTTGCCCAGGTAGTTGGCGGCGCTGGTGTGCAGGTTGGTGAAGTTGCAGCGCCCCCCGCCGGAGATGCGGATTTTTTCGGCCACCCGGGGGCTGTGGTCAATCAGCAAGACCTTGACGCCTAGCTGCGCGGCCACACCGGCGCAAAACAGACCAGCGGCTCCGGCTCCAAGGATGACGGCGTCGAACGACTCCATGGCCTCAATCCACCAGGGCGACCGATTTCACCTGGGCCCAGACCGCGTTGCCTGGCGCGAGTTGCAGCGTGTGCGCAGCGCGAGCCGTAATGCGCGAGAGCAGTAGCGAGCCGCCGCAGCGCAGTTGCACCAGCACCTGCGAGGCGTGGGCGTCGGGTGCAATCGACTGCACCACGCAGGGCAGCAGGTTTTGGATGCTGGTGTGCTGTGGTGCCTCGGTGGCAATGCTGACGTCGCGCGCCAGAACGCGCAGGCGTGCGCGCCGCCCAATGGCCCAGCCGCTGTCGCGCAACCACAGGCGGCCGCCGTCAAAGGCAACGCGCACCAGATGCCAATCGGGGTCACGCGCATCGATGCTGCCCGTCAACAGCACGCCGGTGTCTTCGCCCAGCACCACCGGAGAATCGATCTGCGCCAGCACCTCGGTCACCGGCCCCTGCGCGCGCACGCGACCTGCCTCCAGCACCACCAGCGTGTCGGCCAGGCGTGCCAACTCATCAGCGGAATGGGTCACGTAGAGCATGGGGATGCGCAGTTCGTCGCGCAGGCGCTCCAGCCAGGGCAGGATGTCGTGCCGCCGTGCCTGATCGAGCGCGGCCAGCGGTTCATCGAGCAGCAGCAGGCGCGGCTGGGTGGCCAGCGCGCGCGCAATCGCCACGCGCTGGCGCTCGCCACCCGAGAGTTGCGCCGGGCTGCGCTGCAGCAGGTGGGCAATGCCCAGCAAATCAATGCAAGCTTCCAGCGCGATTTGGGGCGCTGCTGCGCGCACGCGCTTCTGACCATATTCCAGATTGGCGCGCACGTTGAGGTGCTCGAACAAACAGGTTTCCTGAAACACATAGCCAATCGCGCGCTGCCAGGGCGGCAGGAACACGCCTGCGGCATCGTCTTGCCAGACCTCGTCGGCTACGCGCACCAGTGCCTGGTCGGCGCGCTCCAGTCCTGCCACACAGCGCAGCAAGGTGGTCTTGCCTGCGCCGGATGGCCCAAACAGCACCGTGATGCCGCGCTCGGGCAGCGTCAAATCCACCTCCAGCCCTTGTGGTGGGCGCTCCAGTGTGAGAACGATGCGGTGGCTTGGTGTGCTCATGGCGTGTCCCGGCCGCGTGGCCGGTTGACGTAGGCCAGCGCCAGCAGCACGGTGAACGAAAACACCAGCATGCACGCCGCCAGCCAATGGGCCTGCGCGTAGTCCTGCGCTTCAACATAGCCGTAAATCTGGGTCGAGACCACCTGGGTCTTGCCGGGAATGTTGCCGCCCATCATCAGCACCACGCCAAACTCGCCCACGGTGTGGGCAAAGCTCATGATCGCGGCGGTGACCAGCCCACCGCGCGCCAGCGGCAGCGCCACCGTAAAAAATGCATCCAGCGGACTGGCGCGCAGGGTGGCTGCCACTTCCATCGGGCGCGGCCCAATCGCCTGAAACGCGTTTTGCAGGGGCTGCACCGCAAACGGCAGCGAGTAGATCACCGAGCCCAGCAACAGGCCGCCAAAGGTGAAGGGCAGGGTGCCCAGCCCCAGCGCGGCGGTGAGTTGCCCCACCGGGCCAAGCGGTCCCATGAGCACCAGCAGGTAAAAGCCCAGCACGGTGGGCGGCAGCACCAGTGGCAGCGTGACCACAGCGCCCACCGGGATGCGCCAGCGCGATGCGGTGTGGGCCAGCCACCAGGCCAGCGGTGTGCCCAATAGCAGCAACAGCGCCGTGGTGCACAGCGCCAGTTGCAGCGTCAGCCACAGGGCGCCCCAGTCGGACGGACCCAGGCTCATGCGAGCGTCCTGCCAAGCGTGGCGTCAAAAGGTGGCAGCGGGGCGGCGAGGGGGTTCAAGGCAAGGCAGGTTGTTGGTGCTGAAGGCCGCAGTTTAGACGCTGAGCACGCGCCGGGGCCGATGCCAGCGATAAGTTCTAAACTTGCGCCTTCGCTTTGAACTGGAATTTCATGGTCACCGCTTTGTATCGAAAAATCTTTGTCGCCCTGCTGGCCCTGGTCTGGATGGCAGCGGCGCAGGCGGCGCTCAATCTTGCCGATGCGCTGCCGGTCGGGCACCAGGTCGAAAAGGGGCAACTGGCCAATGGCCTGACCTACTACATCCAGAAGAACGCGCGCCCCGAAAAGCGCCTGGAGTTGCGTCTGGTGGTCAAGGCTGGCTCGGTGCTGGAGGACGAAGACCAGCGCGGCCTGGCGCACTTTACCGAGCACATGGCGTTCAATGGCTCGACCCACTTCAAAAAGCACGAGCTGATTTCGTACCTGCAGTCCATCGGGCTGAAGTTTGGTGCCGACCTCAACGCCTACACCAGCTTCAACGAGACCGTCTACATCCTGCCGATTCCGACCGACAAGCGCGAACAGGTTGAAAAGGCATTTCTGGTGCTCGAAGACTGGGCCCATGGCCTGCGCCTGGACGATGCCGATATCGACTCCGAACGCGCCATCATTCTGGAAGAACTGCGCCTGGGCAAAGGCGCGCAGGACCGCATGAACAAGGTGATTCTCCCCAAAATTTTCAGCGGGTCGCTATACGCAAAGCGCTTGCCCATTGGCACCGAGGACAACCTCAAGCAATTCAAGCCCGACTCCATCCGGCGCTTTTACCGCGACTGGTACCGCCCCAATCTGATGGCGGTGGTGGTGGTCGGCGACATCGACCTCGTCGATGCCAGGGGCTTGATCGAGTCCCACTTTGGCAAGTTGGTCAACCCGCGGGATGAACGCCCAAGAACCTATCCCGCGATTGGCGCACGCGCGAGTTCCGAGGCGGTGGTGGTGACCGACCTGGAAGCGACCAACAACGTCATGCGGATTTACTACCCGCTCACCGACGCCCGTGCGCGTGCCACGCTGGGCGACTACCGCCAGGGCCTGGTCGAGAGCCTGTTTGGCAGCATGCTGGGTCAGCGTATCCAGGAAATCACGCAGCAGGCCACACCGCCGTTTGTCGGTGGCGGCGGTGGCCTTTCGAAGCTGGCACCGGGCTACCGCGCCTTTGTGTCGAGCGCGGTGCTGGGGCGCGAGGGCAGCGCAGCGGCCAGCGATGCGCTGCTGGCCGAAAACCAGCGCGCGCGCCAATTTGGCTTTAGCGCACAGGAGTTGGAGCGCGCCAAGAAGAACCTGCTGCGCAGCGTTGAGCAGGGCTATGCCGAGCGTGAGAAGACCGATTCAAACCGGTACGCTGCCGAGTACATCCGCAACTTCCTGGAGCAGGAGGAAATCCCCGGCATCACCAACGAGCTGGCCTATGTGCGCGAGTTGTTGCCCGGGATTGAACTGGCCGATGTCAACCGCTTTGCCCAGTCGGTGCTGCCACAGGCGGCGGCCAAGCTGGTGGTCTATAGCGGCAGCGCCAAGGCCGACAGCAATACCCCCAAGGAGGAGCAGTTGCTCTCGCAGGTGCAGGCAGCCGAGCAGCGCCCCGTGCTTGCCAAGGTCGAGCGGCAATTGGCTACGTCGTTTTTGGCGCGCGCGCCGCAGGCGGGCAGCATTGTGGCCGAGCGCAAGAACGCGGCGCTGGGCTTGGTGGAGTGGGATTTGTCCAACGGGGTGCGGGTGGTGCTTAAACCCACCGACTTCCAGAACGACCAGATTTTGCTCGGGGCAAGCCGCTTTGGCGGGCAATCGCTGTTTGATGTGGGCGACAAGTTCAACGCCGGGTACGCCAGTGCGGCGATGGCGGCCATGGGCGTGGGAGATTACTCACCCACCGATGCGCAGAAGATGCTCTCGGGCAAGCTGGTGTCGCTGCGCAGCAGCGTGAACGCGCTTAGCGAAGACATCGGCGGCTATGCCAGCAACGCCGACCTGGAAACCCTGTTTGTGCTGTTGCACCGCAAATTTGGCGCAGTGCGGCGCGACCCGGATTTGTTTGCGTCGTTTGTCAGCCGCTCACAGGACGCGGCGCGCAACAGCGTGGCGCGGCCCGAGTCGGTTTTTGCTGATGCGGTGCAGACCACGCTGTACGCCGACCATCCGCGTCTGTGGCTGACGGCGCGCGCACAGGACTTTGACAACCTCAGCCTGGATCGCATCGAGGCGATTGAGAGTGCACGCTTTTCAAGCGCCAAGGGCTTCAGCTTTGTGTTGGTGGGGAGCTTTACGCTGGAGCAGGTGCGTCCGCTGGTGGCGACCTATTTGGCGAGTCTGCCGGTGCCGGAACTGGTCACCGCCTACCGCGATCTGGGTGTGCGACCGGTCAGCACCGTGGTGCAGCGGCAGGTGCGTAGCGGCGCAGAACCCAAGGCACGGGTGGCCTTGCAGTTCAGCGGCGCGGCGGCGTACTCG
>CAIPBW010000042.1 GCA_903863395.1 uncultured beta proteobacterium | reverse complement strand
TGACTTCATGCCTGCATGGATTGCCGCGCTGCGCTCGCAATGACGATCTGAATTGTCATGATTTATGGAAGCGTCAATAAGCTGGTAGCCAGTCAGCCGAACCTGGCGACGGATGTGGGAGCACCCCAATGCATCTACCAACTGCACGCAGCTCTGCTGAAAACCAAGCCGATGATCCTGTGCCACTGTAACCGAGGCCAAGTATTTTCTGTTGCGCGCGCTGGCAACGCGTGGCCCTGCAGTAACATCCGTGCCACGCCCACCTTTACGAGAAGCGCTCATGGCCATCACTGTTACTGTCGAGCTTGGATACGAATTTGACGTCAAGGCGTCGGCCAAAGAAGTGTTTGACGTGCTCGCCGACGTACCCCTTTCTGCCAGTCACTATCCCAAGGTCGAGCAATTGATCGACCTGGGCGATGGTGCCTACCGCTGGGAGATGGAAAAAATCGGCTTTGGCCAGGTCCACCTGCAAACCATTTATGCCTCCAAGTACGTTTCCGACCAAGCCCAGGGCACCGTTAGCTGGACCCCGGTGCCCGGGCATGGCAACGCCTTGGTGTCGGGTGGCTGGAAGATCACGCCGCACAAAAAGTCCACCAACGTGGTGCTGCGGGTGCGCGGCGACATGACGCTGCCGCTGCCCGCCCTGATGAAGATGGTGGTGGCTCCCGTGGTGGAGTCGGAATTTGAGAAAATGACCGAACAATACATCGACAACCTGACCCAACGCTTCGGCGGAGAGGCTTAATCCAACCATGCATCGCGTTGCCATCAGCAGCACTGGCCTGTTCACCCCGCCAGAAGTCATCACCAACGAAGAACTGGTAGAAGCCTTCAACGCCTACGTCAAACTTGAAAACACCCAACACGCAGCAGAAATCGCTGCGGGCACGCGCACCGCCCTGACCGACTCCAGCGTCGAGTTCATCGAAAAGGCCTCGGGCATCAAGCGCCGCTACGTCATGAACAAGTCCGGCGTGCTCGACCCCGAGCGCATGCGCCCGCTGTTCAAGACGCGCCCCGACAGCGAGATTTCGATGATGGCCGAGATCGGCGTCAAGGCCGGCCAAGCCGCGCTTGATGCCGCAGGCAAGACCGCTGCCGATGTGGATGGCGTGATCTGCGCCGCCGCCAACATGCAGCGCCCCTACCCCGCCATGGGCGTGGAAATCCAGACCGCCCTGGGCGTGCAAGGCTATGCCTTTGACATGAACGTGGCCTGCTCATCGGCCACGTTTGCGATTGAACTGGCGGTCAACGCCGTGCGCACCGGCAGCTCGCGCGCCGTGCTGGTCATCAGCCCGGAAATCACCTCGGCCCACCTGGCCTGGAAAGACCGCGACTGCCACTTCATTTTTGGCGATGTCTGCACCGCCGTACTGGTCGAGCGCCTGGACCTGGCACCACCCGGCGCGTTTGAGGTGCTGGGCACGCGGCTCTTGAGCACGTTTTCCAACAACATCCGCAACAACGCGGGATTCTTGTCGCGCGCCGAAGACCGCGACCCCGAAGACCGCGACCAACTCTTCCGCCAGGAAGGCCGCAAGGTGTTCAAGGAAGTCTGCCCGATGGCAGCCGACCACATTGCAGGACATTTGAAGTCGCTCGACCTGGCCCCCACCGATGTGCGCCGCTTCTGGCTGCACCAGGCCAATCTGGCCATGAACCAACTCATCGGGCGCAAACTGCTCGGCCGCGACGCCACCGCCGA
>CAIPBW010000041.1 GCA_903863395.1 uncultured beta proteobacterium | reverse complement strand
CTTGTAAACGGCTGCCATGGTGTCGGCTGGCCGCGCCATCAGGTCTTCAAAGCGTACGAAGAAGATGCGATCTTTCACCGCCTGCGGCAAGTCTTGCACCGACTGGATCGACGACAACGGCGCACCGATGGCCTTGTCTTTCGCAAAAAGCTGGTCAGCGCGACCGAGCCGGTCAAAATCTGCCAGGTGATCAATGAAGTCCAGCAGGATGGTCTTCTGGTGTTGCGCCTCGATGGAACCATAAATCTGCCCCAACTCGCGGACCGTCACCAGAAACTTTGCAGTGGGGTCCAGCTCCAACACGAGTTCAATGCAATGCAACCATGCGCGGTTTTTGTCTGCAACTACCGGCTTGCCACAGTCGGCGTACCAGCCACGCAGAAAACCCTGCATGGCAGATTTGAGATGACCGTAGGTGGTGTCAAACTGCACGTCGAGTTGCGCCAACATGAACTGGTCATCGCTGATGGTGCGCCGCGTCATCAGGAGCGAATTGCACAGCGGCGAGCTATGCCCCTCGCAGTGAATCTCGGGGTGCTCGGCCAGCAACTGGCACAGCAGTGTGGAGCCGGAGCGGGGCAGGCCGGCTACGCCGACGAAATGTGAAGCCATGCTGATTCTCTTTTCGTGATCGATTCAGATGCCTGCGAGTGTAAACATGGCGGCCAGTTCGGCGCGCCGGATCTTGCC
Source organism: uncultured beta proteobacterium (assembly GCA_903863395.1). Lineage (GTDB taxonomy): Bacteria > Pseudomonadota > Gammaproteobacteria > Burkholderiales > Burkholderiaceae_C > Allorhodoferax. The sequence continues at coordinate 1,997 of CAIPBW010000041.1, read as the reverse complement.
CGTTTGCGTGCGCGGCAGGGTGGTTGTGATGAAATAACGGGCCGGCGCCAGCGGCCCTAATTTGGCGCCAGCGTAAGCCCGGACCTCGTCCAGACGTGTTGCGTCTGGCAGCACCAGTGCGACGGCCGACACCTCGTAACCTTGGGCCTCCATTGCGACAAATACGCCTGCGTCCATTACGGCCGGATGCGCCGCCAGCGTGGCCTCAATGTCTTCTGGGTTGATGTTCATGCCACCGATGTTGATCTGCTCATCAGCCCGCCCGTCCATGTAGAGCAGGCCTTCGGCGTCAAAGTGGCCTAGATCGCCCGGGTAGAACCAGCCATCGCGAAAATGCCGCTGGTTGCGTGCTTCGTCGCGGTAATAGCCGCTCACCTGATGGCTGGACCGGATGCGCATATTACCGGTAGTGCCAACGGGAAGCACCTTGCCTTCGGCGTCAACGATCTCCACCGTGGCACATTCGCACACCCGTCCGGACGTGCCCGGATGGCGCACCAGCATCTCTGGCGTGGCGATGCTGACAACGGCGGACTCCGTCGATGCATACGAGATAAAGACATTGGGACTCAGCTTCTCCATCGCCGCCTGCAGCAAGTCCGCACGGACGGCTCCGCCGATAAAACGCAGACACACAATATCAACAAAGCGGGGGCCGCCGGCACCCGCCAGCGCCAGAATGTCGCGCACCTGAACCGGAGAAAGGTAGGCATGGGTCACCCGATGCGTGATCATGCTGTGCATGACATCTTGCGCCGCTGCTGTGGGTGAGAAAACCAGGCCGGAGCCTCTTGAAAGCGAGGCTAACGCGATTCGAAACCCGACAATGAAATTCAAATCCACCGAGAGCACGCGCGACAAAGATGTGGCGCCCGCATCGTTGGTCTGGTTGCGCAAGGTTGAAACCCCATGCGTCAGAATCATCCCCTTGGGATTGCCCGAAGTGCCTGACGAAACATCGATGCGCAGCGGCATATCTCCATTGGCTGCAAAAATCATCTCGTCACCCGTGCTACCTGCATCGAACGAAACGCCGTCAAAGCCAATGAACCGCACCCCCTCCAGAGCGAACTCATTGCGCCCTGACACCACGCAAGTAGCGCCAAAGCGCTGCGCCGCCAGCAAGCGTCGCTCAGCCGGAATGGCCGGGTGCAGCGGCAGCGACACCGCGCCCACCTGGGCCAAGGCCAGAAGGACCAACAGGTGCAAGGGGTGTTGCAGCATGCTCACGCCCACCACCTGGCCCGGCAGCATGCCCTGGTCGCGAAAGTATTTGGCCAGAATGCTCACGCAGCGCTTCAACTCGGCGTAGCTGATGACCTGTTGATCGGTGATGATGGCGGCTGCTTGCGGCTGCAGCAACGCCTGCTCGTAGAGCAGCGCGACGATGTTGGGGTTCGGCATAAAGTTTTCCCGGGTTGGCTCTGCTGCCCCATGCTGGACACGGGCGCGTGAGACGATCCGTTGCGCGCCTATTGTGCACGCTCCGAAATCACGATGACCGTACGTTTGCCTCCAATCGTCACCACCACCTCCATCGGCAAAACGCCCTGAGGCACGGCCGAGGCGACAAAGGTATTGGTCTCCGGCACGAATTTCAGCCACGCTGGCAAGTCATCGCCGCCAATGGTCTTGACTTGAATGACATCGCCGGCTGGTAGATCTTGCGTCAGTTGTGCCGGGAGCTGGAAGCTAAAGCCGCTGGCACTGGTTGCGGTTTCCCTGGGCACCATGACCGATACCACCCCGGTTTGTTCCAGCGACACCGTTATGCCGCGACTGCCGGTGTTGCCACCTGCACCTTGTCCGCCACCGGTGTCTGCAACTGGCGCCGTGTCAGGCGCCGCAGCAGCCGCCGGCAGCGCTGTGCTCGCTACGGTAATGGCAGGCGGCGCCGGCATGATGATCAGTTGGCCGTCCACATAGCTCACCCGATAATTCTTCGGGTCAAGCCCCGAGAGCGTGATGACATAGCTGCCTGCTGACGTGGCACCGCG
>CAIPBW010000040.1 GCA_903863395.1 uncultured beta proteobacterium | reverse complement strand
TGCGCGCCGTCAAGCGGAACTGCAGGTTGCCCGACTTGTCAGCGCGGTGCGCCTTGACCAATGACACCTCGGGCATGAGGGCGCGCTCCATGACGTAGTTCTCGCCGTCAAACTCGCGCACTTCCTTGCCTTCGGCCACCAACGTGCCCACGCCGGTCTTGGTGAAGAACGCCGGAATGCCCGCCCCGCCCGCACGCAGGCGCTCGGCCAGCGTGCCCTGGGGCGTGAACTCCAGTTGCAGCTCGCCCGCAATGTACTGGCGCTCAAACTCCTTGTTTTCGCCCACGTAGCTGGAGATCATCTTCGTGATCTGGCGCGTTTCGAGCAGTTTGCCAAGCCCGAAGCCATCGACCCCGGCGTTGTTGGAAATCACGGTCAGATCCTTGACGCCGGTGTCCTTGAGCGCATCGATCAGCGCCTCGGGGATGCCGCACAGGCCAAAGCCACCCACGGCGAGCAGCTGCCCGTCCTTGACAATGCCCGCAAGCGCCTGGGCTGCACTGGGATAAATTTTGTTCATCGCACTGTTCTCCTGAAACGAATCTGTGCCATACGATACTACTTATTCGATTACGTAGTTTTCCGTAAAGGCCAACCCCCATGGATATTGATTACCGCCTGGCATTCGAGATGGCCCCGGTCGGCCTGGCGCTTTCGCGCAACCGCACCATCATGGACTGCAACCAGCATCTGTGCGACATGTTCGGCACCTCGCGCAGCCAGCTCCTGGGGCAGTCATTCCAGGTGCTCTACCCCAGCGCCGACGAGTTTGAGCGCACCGGCGAGCGCATCGCCCCGATCCTCAACCGCAATGGCACCTACGCCGACGACCGCATCATGAAGCGGCTCGATGGCCGCCTCAAGGGCGAAGCCTTCTGGTGCCACGTGACCGGGCGCGCGCTCAACCGCCAGGCACCGCACGAAGCCGGCATCTGGTGCTTTGAAGACCTGAGCGCAAGCCGCCCCGTCAAGGCCGAACTGACCGCACGAGAACGCGAGGTGGCCGCGCAACTGATGCACGGCCTGACCTCCAAGCAGATTGGCAAGGCGCTCGCCATCAGCCACCGCACGGTGGAAATCTACCGCGCCCGGTTGATGCGCAAGTACAAGGCATCCACCGCAGGCGACCTGGTGCACCGGCTGATGGCGGGCTGACCTGGCACCTTGGCTTAGAAGTAGTCGCGCAGCCGGTAGTAGGACATGCCCAGCACCTGAAACAGGCCGCCCAAGGTTTCGCCACCGGGAAACGGCGGGTTGCGCAGGCGCGCGAACAGTTGCAGGTGGGAGTCGTCGCCAAGAATCGCCTCGGCCAGCACCCGGCCCGCAACGCAGGTGGGCACCACGCCGTGGCCCGAGTAGCCCTGCGCCCAATAGACCGGGCCGCTGCGGCCAAAGTCGGGAGTGCGCGCCATGGTGATGTCGATGTGCCCGCCCCAGGTGTAGTCGATGGGCACGTCGACCAATTGCGCAAACACCTTGAGCATGTCCTGGCGCATGCCCTCGGTCAGGTTGGCCGGTGTGCGCCCGGTGTAGCTGCACTTGCCGCCAAACAGCAAGCGGTGGTCGCCGCTGAGCCGGAAGTAGTCGAGCACAAACTGGTTGTCTGACACCGCGCAGCCGCTGGGCAACAGGGCACGTGCGCGCTCGGGTGCCAGCGGCGCGGTGGCAATCATGTAGGTGCCCACCGGCAGAATGCGGCTGCGCAGCCGCGTGTCAAGTTTGTCCACCATCGCGCCACAGGCCAGCACCAGTTGCGCGGCGCGCACGCCGCCGTGGGCACATTGCAGTTCGATGCCGTCGGGGTGTTCCACATAGCGCTCGGCACGGGTGTTCTCGAAGATGCGCACGCCCGCAGCCTCGGCAGCGCGCGCCAGCCCCAATGCGTAGCGCAGCGGGTGCAGATGGCCGCCACTGGGATCGAGCAGACCGCCCTGGTAGCGCTCGGAGGCCACGTGCGCGGGTAAATCCTCTTTGGAGATAAAGCGCAGCCCCTCGTAGCCCCAGGTCTGCGCCGCCTCTTCCTGCCAATCGAGCAGAATTTGCACGCGGCGCTTGAGCACCGCAGTCCACAAATGGCCCGGCGAATAATCGCAATCGATCTGGTGCTGTGCGATGCGCTGGCGGATTTCCTGCGCGGCCTCACAGGTCAGGCGCCACACGGTTTGCGCACCCTCGTCGCCCAACGCAGCGGCAAAGGGCGGCATATCGCACGAAAAGCCCAGGATCACCTGGCCGCCGTTGCGCCCCGATGCGCCCCACCCCACCCTGCTCGCCACCAGCAACGCCACCGACTTGCCCGCCTGCGCCAGCCGCAGCGCGGTGTACAGCCCGGTGTACCCCGCCCCCACCACCGCCACATCCACGTCCAGCCGCTCGCGCAGCGCAGGCCGCTGCACCTGCAACTCGAGGCTGCTGGCCGCGTAATAACTGGCGATATGGTGAGGACTGGTTTGAAACATTACAAACTTTCTTACGGGTCAGATCAAGCAATCTCCCGGTCATTGCGAGGCCACACTTCCCCCTCGTCATCGCGAGGCCACACTTCCCCCTCGTCATCGCGAGGCCACACTTCCCCCTCGTCATCGCGAGGCCACACTTCCCCCTC
>CAIPBW010000039.1 GCA_903863395.1 uncultured beta proteobacterium | reverse complement strand
GCCTGGGGACAAAACGCGCGCGGCGAGTGGCCCAGCGACAACTTTCTGGTGCGCGGCACGCGCTTCAACCAAGGCGTGCTGCTCAAGCACTTGCTTGATGACCACGGGGCCGATGCCATTGGTGACCCTACCCAGGCCCACATGGTGGCCATCGACGCGCGCGCGCCTCTGTACGACGGCGGCATTTGCACGCGCATCGACTGCGTATCGCTGGGTGTGGTGGTCAACCGCGAAGGGCAGCGCTTTTACGACGAGGGCGAAGACTTCTGGCCCAAGCGCTACGCCATCTGGGGGCGGTTGGTGGCGCAGCAAAGCGGCCAGACGGCGTACTCGATCATCGACGCCAAGGCGCAGGCGCGCTTCATGCCGCCGGTCTTTCCCGGCGTGCAGGCCGACACCCTGCCCGCGCTGGCGCAAGGCCTGGGTCTGGACGTGCCAAGCTTCATGCAGACGATTCAGGCCTACAACGCCGCGTGCCAGGAAGGGGAGTTTGACCACAACCGGCTCGACGACTGTTGCACCGCCAACCTGCTGCCGCCCAAGACGCACTGGGCGCGACCGCTGGACACGCCGCCCTACTGCGGCTATGCGCTCAAGCCCGGCATCACCTTTACCTACCTGGGCCTGCGCACCGACGCCAACGCCGCAGTGCACTTTGGCGGCGAACCCTGTGCCAACCTGTTTGTGGCCGGCGAAATGATGGCCGGCAACGTGCTGGGCAAGGGCTACACGGCGGGAGTGGGCATGTCCATCGGCACGGCGTTTGGGCGCATTGCCGGGACCCAGGCAGCCCGCGCCGCAACGCTAAGAGGAGCACCACATGGAGCCGCTTGACGCGCTGGTGCGCCAGGCCCAGGCGCTCGCCGCCGGGGGCACGGGCGCGCCATCGGCGCTGGAAGCGGCCGAATCCGAAGTGGCGCGGCAACTGCAGATCTGCAACGCCTGCCGCTACTGCGAGGGCTTTTGCGCGGTGTTTCCGGCGATGACGCGCCGACTGGAGTTTCACGCTGCCGACACCCACTTTCTCGCCCACCTGTGCCACAACTGCGGTGCCTGCCTGCACGCCTGCCAGTACGCCCCGCCGCACGCGTTTGGGCTCAACCTGCCCCAGGCCATGGCCACACTGCGCGGCCAGACCTACGCGCATTACGCCTGGCCCGCAGCCTGGGGGCGGCTGTACCAACGCAGCGGCGTAACACTGGCGCTGGCACTGGTCGCCAGCCTGGGGCTGCTCCTGGCGCTGGCCTTAGGTGCGTCGGGCGGCGCGCAGAGCGTGTTGGCCCACGGCGCGCTGGTAGCCCTATTCGCCCCGGTGTTTGTGGCTGTGGTGCTGGCACTGGGCCTGAGCGTGCGCAGCTTCTGGCGCACCATCACACCGGCCACCAGCGGCGCGCCGGTCACGCCAGACGCTGCACGGGAAGCCACTCGCGACACGCTGACCCTGCGCTACCTGGGCGGTGGCCACGGCGAAGGCTGCAACAACCAGGACGACGCCTGGACGCTGTGGCGCAGACGCGCCCACCACCTCACGTTCTACGGATTTGCGCTGTGCTTTGCCGCTACCGCCGTGGCCACCATGTACCACTACCTGCTGGGCTGGGGCGCACCTTACGACTGGCCAAGCCTGCCCAAGCTACTTGGCACCCTGGGCGGCGCCAGTCTGCTGGCGGGCACGGTGGGCCTGTTCATGCTCAACCTGCAGCGCCACCCCTTGCACGGCGACGCCGCGCAAAAACCAATGGACCGGGGCTTTATGGCGCTGCTGGTGCTCACCAGCGCCAGCGGATTTGCAGCCTGGCTCTCGCGCGGCACCCACCTGCTGCCCTGGGCACTGGGCGTGCACCTGGGTGCGGTGATGGCCTTGTTTATCACCCTGCCCTACGGCAAGTTTGTGCACGGCCTCTACCGCGTCGCTGCGCTGCTGCGCCACGCCGTGGAAAAGCGCCAGCCCAACCACCTGCGTCTGGGCGACGACTGAGCCTCACACCCGTGCTTGCAGCACCGAGGGGTGGGTGTAGATCAGGTCCAGGCCAAAGCGCTGGCCGCGCAGGTAGTCTTCCATGCACTGCAGCACCATCGGGCTGCGGTGGCGCTCAACACTGGCGCGAATCTCGTCCGCGCTGAGCCACAGGGTGCGCACAATGCCGTGGTCGAGTTCGCGCCCCGCCTGCAATGCGCCGAGCGTGCCGCAAAACGCCAGGCGCATATAGGTGATGTCGTCGTGCTGCGACTGCTGGCGCGACAGGTAGATGCCCACCAGCGCCGTCGGGCTGAAGGCATGGGCGGTTTCTTCCAGGGTTTCGCGCACACACGCCTGCAGCGGCGACTCGCCGCGATCAAGGTGCCCGGCCGGGTTGTTCAGGCGCAGACCGTCACTGGTTTGCTCCTCTACCAGTAGAAATAAGCCCTCGCGTTCGATGACGGCGGCGACGGTGACATGGGGTTTCCAGCGTTTGTCCATCCGTAATTATTGAATATTGTTGATTTGCGTCATGTTCCCGGCGTCCTGAGCGCGGGGCAATTCAGTTAAGCTTGCCGCCGCAGCGTTGCTGGTGGTCCCTTTTCACCGGCGAGGTGTTGTATTCGTATTTGCAAAATCAAGTCGAGGAGTCGCTTCATGCAATCTGGCGTACCTACCGCGACGACATCGGGGGCAACCCCTGTCGCCAATGCCGCACCGTCGGCCCCATCCAAACCTCCACAGCGCATTGGCGTTACACGCGAGATCTTCCCAGGTGAGAAGCGTGTGGCTACCGTGCCTGAAGTGGTTGAAAAGCTGGTCAAGCTCGGCTTTGCGGTCTCGGTTGAGACCGGGGCAGGCGATGCCGCCAACTTTGCCGACGAGACCTACGTGGCCGCGGGCGCTCAGATCGTCGATAGCGCCGCCAAGCTCTGGGCCGAGTGCGACATCGTGTTCAAGGTGTGCGTGCCCACCCCGGCCGAAGTCGAGATGATGCGCCAAGGCGGCATCCTGATCGGCTTTATCTGGCCCGCGCAAAACCCCGAATTGATGCAGCAACTCACGGCCAAGAAGGCCACCGTGCTGGCCATCGACTCGCTACCGCGTATGCTCAGCCGCGCCCAGAAGATGGACGCCCTGACCTCGCAGGCCGGTGTTGCCGGTTACCGTGCGGTGATCGAGGCGGCCAACGCCTTTGGCCGCTTCTTTGCCGGCCAGATCACGGCGGCAGGCAAGGTACAACCCGCCAAGGTCTTTATCGCAGGTGCGGGCGTGGCCGGTCTGGCTGCGATTGGCACCGCCGTCGGGCTGGGCGCGATTGTGCGCGCCAACGACACCCGTGCCGAGGTGGCCGACCAGGTCATCTCCATGGGCGGCGAGTTCGTCAAGGTCGATTTCGAAGAAGAAGGCTCGGGCGGCGGCGGTTACGCCAAGGTCATGAGCGAGGGCTTCCAGCAAGCCCAGCGCGACATGTACGCCAAGCAAGCGCGCGAGGTGGACATCATCATCACCACCGCACTGATCCCCGGCAAGCCAGCGCCCAAGCTGATCACCGCCGAGATGGTCAAGAGCATGAAGCCCGGCAGCGTGATCGTCGATATGGCGGCCGAGCGCGGCGGCAACTGCGAACTGACCGAACCCGGTCAGGCTGTGGTGCGCCATGGCGTCACCATCGTCGGCTACACCGACCTGGCCTCGCGCCTGGCCAAGCAGTCGTCCACCCTGTACGCCACCAACCTGTTCCGCTTGACCGAAGAACTGTGCAAGACCAAGGACGGCGTGGTCAACGTCAATATGGAAGACGACGCCATCCGTGGCCTGACCGTCACCACCGAAGGCAACATCACCTGGCCCCCACCCGCACCCAAGCTACCCGCTGCCGCAACGGCACCGGCCAAGCCTGCCGCAGCCGCAGCCGCCAAGAAGGGCCACGGGCACGGCGCTGCCAGTGAACCCATGGCGGGCAACAAGCTGGCCATCATGTTTGCGGTGGCAATCGCGATGTTCTGGTTTGTCGGTGCCAACGCACCGGGCGCCTTCCTGGCGCACTTTACGGTGTTTGTGCTGGCCTGCTTTGTGGGCTACATGGTGGTCTGGAACGTGACCCCAGCGCTGCACACGCCGCTGATGAGCGTGACCAACGCCATCTCCAGCATCATCGCGATCGGTGCCCTGGTGCAGATCGCTCCGCCTGCGGGAACGACCGACTGGATTCGCTGGCTGGCAGTGGCGGGCATCGTCCTGACGACCATCAATATGTTCGGCGGCTTTGCGGTCACGCAGCGCATGCTGGCAATGTTCCGCAAATAAAGGAGACCATGATGAGTGATAGTTTGGCGACCGTCTCCTATATCGGAGCAACGATTCTTTTTGTGCTGAGTCTGGGAGGGTTATCCAACCCCGAGACTTCCCGTCGGGGCAACCTGTACGGCATGATCGGCATGACCATTGCCGTACTGGCCACCGTGTTTGGGCCGCGCGTCTCAGCCGCTGGTATTCCCTGGATCATCGGCGCGATGGTCATCGGTGGCTCCATCGGCGTGTATGCAGCCCGCACCGTGCAGATGACCCAGATGCCCGAACTGGTTGCGCTGATGCACAGCCTGGTCGGCATGGCCGCTGCACTGGTGGGTTTTGCCAGCTACTTTGACCCAACCTCCAACCTGCAAGGGGCCGAGCGCTCGATCCACGAAATCGAGATTTACGTTGGCATCCTGATCGGCGTGGTGACCTTTACCGGCTCACTCATCGCCTTTGGCAAGCTCAACGGCAAGATCGGCGGCGCACCTCTGACCTTGCCCGGACGCCACTGGATGAACCTGATCGGTTTGCTGGTGGTGATCTACTTTGGCGGCGTCTTCATGAACGCCCACACCATTGCCGACGGCATTACCCCGCTGATCGTGATGACCATCATCGCTGGCCTGTTTGGTATCCACATGGTGATGGCCATTGGTGGTGCCGACATGCCGGTGGTGGTGTCGATGCTCAACAGCTACTCTGGCTGGGCCGCAGCGGCCACGGGCTTCATGCTCTCCAACGACTTGCTGATCGTGGTCGGTGCACTGGTGGGCTCCAGCGGTGCGATTCTGTCCTACATCATGTGCAAGGCCATGAACCGCAGCTTCATCAGCGTGATCGCTGGTGGCTTTGGCACAGCCGGGGGCACCTCCGCTCCCAAGGGCGATGCCGCGCAACCGGCTGGCGAAGTGGTTCCGGTGTCGGCACTGGAAACCGCTGAACTGCTGCGCGACGCCAAGAGCGTGATCATTGTTCCCGGCTACGGCATGGCAGTGGCGCAGGCACAGCACACGGTGTTTGAAATCACCAAGCTGCTGCGCGCCAAGGGCGTCAATATCCGCTTTGGCATCCACCCAGTGGCCGGTCGTATGCCCGGGCACATGAACGTGCTGCTGGCCGAAGCCAAGGTGCCGTACGACATCGTGCTGGAAATGGACGAGTTGAACGACGACTTCCCCAAGACAGATGTGGTGATGGTGATTGGCGCCAACGACATCGTCAACCCCGGCGCGCAGGACGACCCCGACAGCCCGATTGCCGGCATGCCGGTGCTCGAGGTCTGGAAGGCCAAGACCTCAATCGTGATGAAGCGCAGCATGGCTTCGGGCTACGCCGGTGTGGACAATCCGCTGTTCTACAAAGAGAACAATCGGATGCTATTTGGCGACGCCAAGAAGATGCTTGACGAAGTGCTCACCGCATTGCGTGCTTAATCCAGGCCAGACAATCCAAAAAACCTAGGGAAAACACATGCTTACGCTTGCCTGACTTGCGCGAAAATGCCGTTAACTGAATTTGCTTAACGGAGATCATCGACATGACAGAGCGCAAGTGGCTAAGCAGTTACCCCAAAGAGGTACCCGCAGACATCAACGTCACCCAGTACACCTCACTGGTGGCGTTGATGGACGAGTCCTTCAAGAAGCATGCCGACCGGGTGGCATACAGCTTCATGGGCAAGGACATCACCTATGCCCAGACCG
>CAIPBW010000038.1 GCA_903863395.1 uncultured beta proteobacterium | reverse complement strand
TGCTGCCGGTGTTTCTGGATTTGCATCTGGCGGCGGCGCTTGCGCTGGCATTTCTGAGCGTGTTGCACTACTGGAGCGCCTTGCACCGCAACCATTGGTGTTCGCCACCGCCGCCAACGCCCCAGCCGTTGGCCGCCTGGTCATGGCGGCGCGACGATGCCTGGACCGAAGCGCCGCTGGACCGCCTGATCGACGCAGTCGAGCATTGCGCGCCCGATTGCCGTGTGGTGGTCTGCGACAGCCCCTCGGCCCCGCTGCGCTGGCCCGAGTTCGCGCGCTTTGCCGCCGTGGTTGGCCCCAGCGATGCATTGCACGCCGCACGCCCGCAGCTCGAAGCCGAACTGCTGCGCCTGGCCCAGCCCTGCGGCAGCCCTCTGTCACTATCCCAAGCGGCCGACCGGGAGGCACTGGCGGGCAGCGTCTGGGCGATGTGGGAAAAATTTTTGAACCCTGAGCAACGACCTTCATAGCGGAAGACACCATGCAACCAACAACCGATATGCCGAAGTTCGCGCGCGCACTGCTTCTGGCAGCCAGCCTGGGTCTGGTGCCAGTGGCACAGGCCGAGCCAGCCACCACCGGCCAGGTGGTTTCGCTGCTGCGTGCCAGCGAATTGCGCGCCGACAAGTTGGCCGCTGCGCCCGCCGTGGCGAGCCTGTCTGCCGGTGCGGCGCTGCGTTTGCTCAGCGTTGAAGGCGGCTGGGCGCTGGTGGAAGTCCAGGGCAGCGCGACCCCGGCACAGGGCAAAGCGGTCTCGGGCTGGGTGCGCGCCGGGTCAGTGAACTGGCAGGCGGGAAGTTCCGTTGCCTCCACCCTGACCAGCGGCCGCCAGGCAAGCGGCAATATCGCGCTCACCTTGGGGGTGCGCAGCCTGCCTGCGCGCGTCAACCGCCACGCGCTCATCATAGGCATCGGGCGCTACGCCGACCCGCATACGCCGTCGCTGCCCGGCACCAAGTTGGACAAGGAATCGGCCACGCAAATGGCCACAGCAATGCAGGTGCCCGCCAGCAATATCCGCTACCTGCAAGACGAGCAGGCCACCGGCAACGCCATTCGCCAAGCGTTGCAGGAACTCACCGACCGAGTGCAGGACGGCGACCGCGTTTTCATCCATTACTCGGGCCACGGCACGCGCTACAACGACCCGGCGGCGGGTGGCTGCGTGGAGGCATTGCTGGCCTACGAGGGCGGCCCCAGCAGCGTCATCACCAACCATGAAATGGCCGACCTGCTCAAGACCATTACCAACCGCACCGACAAGCTGTTTGTGATGTACGACGCCTGCCATTCGGGCGGGGTAGTGCAGGCGGCATCGAGCGTGCGCACGCGCGGCTTTGGCAACAACAACGACGAAGGCTTGCTGCGGCCCAAATTTGCCAGCATCTCCGAGGAGTGCGGCCGACCGGTCAACGTCAAGACCCGCAATCTGGTGGTGGAGGCGGCCACCAAGGGTGCGCTGCCCCAGGACATCATCCACATCAGTGCGTCGCAGGACAACGAGATCAGTTTTGACGACGAGCAAAAGGGGGGCCTGGCAACCCAGTACATGCGCGACTGCATGCTGCGCGACGCCAAGGATCTGGACAATTCGGGTGCCATCAGCATGGACGAGATCCGGCAGTGCGCCCAGGCCAAGATCGACAAGCGCATGGCCAACGACGCGCACTACAAGCCGCACCACCTGGTGCTCAACGGCAATGCGGCCTTCGTGCCAGCGTGGTTTGGGCAGGCCGCAGTCGCCAGTGTGGCGGTAGCTGCGCCTGCAGCCGCTCCAGTGGCCAGCACACCACCGGCACGTCCCCTAACCGGTGAGCAGGCGTTGCGCCAGATGTTTGACCAGCGCGACGCCAAGCGGCGCGTGCAGGTCTCGATGGGAAAGAGCCGCCTCAAGATCGGCCAGGACGCGTTTGACTTTGCCGTGCAGTCGGATCGCGCGGGCTACCTCTATGTGGCGCTGGCGGGCTCGGACAACCAGTCGCTCTACATGCTGTTTCCCAATGATCTGGACGGCAACAACAAGTTGGAGGCCGGCCAGCAACTGCTGCTGCCGCGCCCGAGCTGGCGCGTCAAAGCGGCTGGCCCTGCGGGCAGTGACAACCTGTTGGTGATGGTGGCCGACGCGCCGCGCGACTTGAGCGCGCTTGCGGGCAACAAGGCCGGCCCGTTTGTGGTTTCGCTCAACGACCCCAAGGGGCGCGCGCAATTGGGTGCACTGATGACCACATCGCAGACGGCTGGCAACCCGAACTGCGCGGGTGCTGCCGCGCGCAACAATGACCCCCAATGCTCGGACGCCTACGGCGCCGCTATGGCCAGCGTGGAGGAAATCAACTGATGAAGCCTGCAATGCCATGGGCGGTGCTGGTACTCGCCGCCGCCAGTGCCACGTTGACCCTGGCTCAAGGGAGTATTGGCACAGGAGCCAAACACGTCGAGTTGGCAGCGCTGCCAACAGGCTGGCTGGTCAGCGCAGAGGAAGCACGCGCCTTCCAGGGCGAAGAGGGCTATAACGAGCCGCCCGCCTTGCGGCCGCGCGCGCTGGTGCCGCTGATCGACATCCTCAAACCGGAGCCCAGCGCAGACACCAAGGTCAAGGCACCGTTTGCGATTGCGGTGCGCTTCGTCGGGCAGGCCGACGCCGCCATCGACCCGGCCACGTTCAAGGTGCTGTACGGTGGCTTCAAGATCGACATCACCAGCCGCATCACCAAGTACGTCAACGTCGGCAAAGAAGGATTCTCGCTGGACAACGCCAACATACCCGCGGGCAAGCACCGCCTGACCCTGCAGGTGCAAGAC
>CAIPBW010000037.1 GCA_903863395.1 uncultured beta proteobacterium | reverse complement strand
GGCGCACGCTTGTCCACCCAGATCAGCATTGCCGGGCGCTTGCTGGTGTTTTTGCCGCAGGACGACCACATTGGCGTGTCGCAAAAAATCCCGACCGAGCAGCGTGATCAGTTGCGCGCGCGTATGCAGGCCCTGGTGGGCAGCGACGAGGGTGGCTTCATCCTGCGCACCAATGGCGAAGATGCCACCGACGCCGAACTCTCTGACGACATTGCCTACCTGCGCAAGACTTGGGCGCGCATCAAGGACGCTGCGCTGCGCCAACCGCCGCTGTCGCTGTTGCACCAGGACCTGAACCTGTTGCAGCGCGTGCTGCGCGATCTGGTGGGCGAGGGCACGCAAACCATCAAGGTCGATTCGGGGGAACAGTTTGAAGCGCTTAAGGCGTTTGGTGCCGAGTTCATGCCCGCGTCCACCGAAAAGCTGCAGCACTACAAGGGCGAGCGACCAATCTTTGACTTGTATTCGATTGACGAGGAAATCGGCAAGGCGCTGGCGCGGCGGGTGGAACTCAAGTCCGGGGGCTACCTGATCGTGGACCAAACTGAAGCGCTGACCACGGTGGACGTGAATACGGGCGGGTTTGTCGGCTCGCGCAACTTTGACGACACCATCTTCAAGACCAATCTGGAGGCAGCGCAGGCGATTGCGCGCCAACTGCGCTTGCGCAATCTGGGCGGCATCATCATCGTGGACTTTATCGACATGGTGCGCGAAGACCATCGCGACGCCGTGCTCTGCGAGTTTCGCAAGCAACTGGCGCGCGACCGGGTCAAGACCATGGCCGGGGGCTTTTCGCACCTGGGGCTGGTGGAGATGACGCGCAAGCGCACGCGCGAGTCGCTGGCGCACATGCTGTGCGAACCGTGCCCGACCTGCCAGGGCAAGGGCATCGTCAAGACCGCGCGCAGCGTGGCCTATGACATCTTCCGCGAAATACTGCGCGAGGCGCGCCAGTTCAACCCGCGCGAATTCCGGGTGGTAGCCTCGCCGCGTGTGATTGAACTGTTTCTGGATGAAGAAAGCCAGCATCTGGCGGGCCTGAGCGAGTTCATCGGCAAACCGGTCTCGCTGCAAAGCGACGCCGCGATGGGGCAGGAGCAGTACGATATCGTGCTGATGTAGGAGCGCAGCGTTCGATGGCAATCGACCATATTCCCATTCTGATGTACCACCAGGTGGATGCTACGCCGCCCAAGGGTACGCGCATGCGCGGGCTGGTGGTGTCGCCAGGTTCGTTCTATCGCCACATGGCGACCCTCTGGGCATTGGGCTTTACCGGGCTGTCGATGAAAGACCTGCTGCCGTACCTGAAGGGCGAGAAGACGGGCCGGGTGTTTGGCATCACCTTTGACGACGGCTACGAAAACAATCTGCGCTGTGCGCTGCCGGTGTTGCAGCGGTTTGGTTTTACTGCCACCTGTTACGCAGTCGCCAACCAGGTGGGGCAGCGCAACCAGTGGGATCTGGAGCGCGGTGTACCGCAGGTGCCTTTGATGACCGTGGAACAAATGCAGGCTTGGGTGGACGCGGGACAAGAGATCGGCTCGCATACCCTGAGCCATTGTTTTCTCGGGGGACTTGATGTGGCGCAGCAGCGCCAGGAAATTGCCGACTCCCGAGCAGCGCTTGAAGGCATGGTGCGCCAAAGCGGTGGCGTGCGCAACTTTTGCTACCCCTACGGCAGCCTGGACGCGCAGTCGGTAGCCTGCGCGCGTGAGGCGGGCTACGACACTGCTACCACCACCGTGCGTGGCCGCGTGGCGCGCACAGCACCTGGCGACTTGATGCTGCTGCCGCGCGTGCTGGTCAGCCGCACCACCACCTGCGTGCACCTGGCGCTCAAGTGCCTGAGCGCGTACGAAGACCGGCGCGGCAGGGCGCATCCACTGGAGGTGGCTGCATGAAGCTGGCCGTTGTTTCACGCCATTTTTCCAAGGTTGGCGGCGGCGCAGAAAGTTACGCCGTGCATTTGGCCTTGGCCATGCGCAATGAATGCGAGATCACTGTGGTGTCGCACGTGATGGACGCACCGGGAGCAGGGTTTGAACACTTGGCGGTGCCGCCTTCGCCGTTGCGCTCGGGCTGGATCAGCCGCTTGTGGTTCAACTGGCACGTCAAGCAGCTCACGGCGGGGCGCTTTGACATTGTGCATTCGCATGAGAACCTGTCGCACGGTGATGTGCATACGGTGCATGTCAAGACCGTGCACGCCAGCCTGCGTGAAAAGAAGATGGGGCTGCTGCGCCGCCTGTTGAGCCCGCGCTTGCAGTCCTATCTGTGGCTGGAGCGCCAGCGCCTGCGCGAATCGCGCGCCCAGATCGTGTACGTGTCGCAACTGTTGCAGCAGGAAACGCATGAGGCCATGGACGGGCTCAGTCCGGGCACGGTGATTCCGCCAGGTGTGGATTGGCCCGAGCTTGAGACTAGCGACGCGCAGCGCAGTGCCGCGCGCGAGAAACTGGGTCTGGCGCAGGACAACCGGATGGTGATCGGCTTTATCGGGCACGACTTCAAAAAGAAGGGGCTTGATGCGCTGTTGCGCGCGGTGGCGCTGCTGCCTTTTGGGGTGACGCTGCTGGTGGTGGGCAACCCGGCGCAGGCCGCACACTACCAGCCCTTGGTGGATGCGCTGGGGCCGGGCAAGGCGTGCCACTTCCTGGGTGTGGTGCGCGATATGCCCACGATTTACGCGGCGCTCGATTGCCTGGCGCACCCCACCACGCAGGATGTGTTTCCGATGGTATTGCTCGAAGCCATGGCGCACGGTGTTGCGGTGATTACCACCGTAGCCCCCTACAACAGCATGGCCAGCGCACTCACGCACGAAGGTGACACCCTGTTGCTGACCGACCCCCACGACCATGTGCAGCTTTCCAGGTTGCTGGCGGCTGTGGCCGAAGACGAAGCGCTGCGCTCCCGGTTGGCGCAGGCTGGGCGTGCGTATTCCAGAAAGTTCAGTTGGACCGACGTAAAAGAGGCTTACTACGAGGTCTATCGGCAAGCGCGCGCGCAACGCGGCGTGCAGTAGCCAAACCCCAGTCAGCCGATGTGGGCGGGCCCGTCCTGACCCAGCCGGTACAGGCGCGCGTAGATGCCGTTTTGTTCAAGCAAGGCTGCGTGGCTGCCGCTTTCGACGATGTGGCCCGCTTCCATGACGACGATGCGGTCCGCATGCATGATGGTCGAGAGCCGGTGTGCGATGACCAGTGTGGTGCGGTTCTTCATCAACACCAGCAAGGCGTCTTGCACCGAGCGTTCGGACTCCGTATCCAGCGCCGAAGTGGCCTCGTCCAGGATCAGGATGGGTGCGTCCTTGTACAGGGCGCGGGCAATGGCCAGGCGCTGGCGCTGGCCACCCGAGAGTTGGCTGCCGTTGTGGCCGATGGGGGTGTCAATTCCCTGGGGCAGTTCGGCGATAAAGCTCGACAGGTTGGCCGCTTGCAGGCAGTCCACCACCTTGTGCCGCTCCAGCGCCATTCCCAGTGCCACGTTGGCAGCAACCGTGTCGTTGAGCATCACCACTTGCTGGCTGACCACTGCAAATTGGGAGCGCAGCGCGTTGATGTCCCACTCCCGGATGTCGTGTTCATCGAGCAGGATGCGCCCGGCACTGGTTGGCACAAAGCGCGGCAGCAGGTTGGCCAGTGTGGTCTTGCCTGAGCCCGATGCGCCCACCAGTGCCACCGTCTCGCCAGGGTTGACCTCCAGGTCGAGCGCGTCAATCGTTGGTCCCTGCGCTGACGGGTATTGAACACGCACGTTCTCAAAGCGGATATGACCCGTGGCGCGCTCCTTGGAGTAGCTGCCGCCCATTTCGACCGGGGCGTTGTCTATCAGTTCCAGCGCGCGTTCCAGGGCGGCCAGGCCGCGCGTGATCGGGCCGGAGACTTCCGACAACTGGCGAATCGGCGCAACAATCATCAGCATGGCAGTGACGAACGCCACGAAACCGCCAACCGAAGTGCCGCTGCTGGAACTTTGCGCCAGCGCCACCGAGATTACCGCCGAGAGTGCGACCGCTGCCAGCATCTGGGTCACCGGGGTCATGGCGGAGCCAGCCACCGTGGACTTCATGGCCAGATGGCGCAGCGATTCGCCCAACTGGTCAAAGCGCTCCGACTGGGACTTCTGTGCCGAATAGAGCCGGATGTCGCGGTGCGCGAGCACGTTTTCTTCGACCACGTAGGCCAGGTTGTCGGTTGCGCTCTGGCTGGCCTTGGTGATTTGATGGACCCGCGCCGTGAGCCAGCGCATCACCCAGGCGACCGAGGGGAATACCGCTGCGACGATCAGCGTGAGTTTCCAGTTCAGGTAAAAGAGGTAACCCACCAGCGCCAGCAGGGTAAGGCCGTTGCGGGACAGGTTAAGCATGGCATTGACCAGCATCACGGCGCCGTTTTGCACCTCGTACACCAGCGTGTTGGACAGGGCGCTGGAGCTTTGGTTGGCAAAGAGCTGCAGGTCGGCCGTGAGTATCTTGTTGAACATGGCACGGCGCAGAATGACCAGGGCGGTGTTGGTGATCTTGGACAGGCCGATCTGGGCCACATAACCGGCCGTGCCCCGCACCCCGAACAGCGCCAGCAGGGCGACAGGCACGGTCCAGATTTCAAGTTCGCCGCGCTGAAAGCCCTGGTCCAGCAGCGGCTTGAGCAGGGCCGGAATCAGCGGCTCCGAGGCCGCGCCCACCATGGCGGCGATGGCCACCAGCACCCAGGTTCCCCGGGTGTTGCCAAAATAGGGTGCCAGGCGGCGAATGCGGTGCAGTACGGTGGTGTTGACGCTCATGAATCAGCCTTGCCAACGTCCTGTGGCAGTTGGCCTGACGCTAGTGTAGTGGACGGGTCTGCATGAAAGCCCAAAGCCAGCAGCAGGCCCAGTGACACGCACATGAAGTCTCCCAGCAAATCGTCAAACAAAGGCGAGTTGAACAGGCAGCTCAAACCCACGACCAGCAGCACGGAGACAGTGGAGCGCCAATGCGCCTGCGAAAAGCGGGAGGCGTCGCGCACCAGCGCCGAGAGCAGAGCCAGCAGTGCCAAACTGCCGCCTAGCCCCAGTTCCACACCCCAAAGCAAAAATTCCTGGTGCGGATTGTCCACGTCGCCCTGACCCTTGAGGGGGTCGTCAGCGCTCGCTCGTACCTGCTGATTGGCCACGCTGGTTGCGCCCACGCCATAGCCATGCAGGGGTTGGTGCGCGATGGCTTTCACCGCCCGGGTCCACATCATCAGGCGTGTGCCGACCGAACTCTCGCCATCGGTGGCTTGCGGGTAGTGTTTGAACTCCGCCAAGGCCACGGTCATGCGATCCTGCAGCGGGGTTGGAGTCGCCATCAGGATCGCCAGCAGACCCAGGGGTGCCAAGGCCAGAGCCCAGCGCGGAAAACGACGTGGCGTTTGCCACAGCATTGCCAGCACGGCGCAGACAATGAGCGCAACATATGCAGTGCGCCCAGGCATCAGCAGCAACACGTTGAGCAGCGCGCCTGCAACAAACACCCAGGAGAACACGGCACCACCCGGACTGCTGCGGCCCTGGTACCAGTAGATCACCGCCGAAATCGTCAGCATCAGCGTTTGGTCAAGGTAGCTCACGGCAAAAGGAATGTACTGGTCATCGGCCCCGCTTTTGCCTGAATAGGGTGTGATCTCCATCGGCCCGGATGCGCGCACGGTCCAGAACAGGGGTACGTCGGCCGCCATCAGCCACGAACTCAGCAACACCAACGCTTGACCGAGCAGCAGGCAGTTGAGCGCCAGACGCGCTTCGCGCGCAGAGCGGATCAGGATCAGAAGAAGGACCAGGCCAAGCAATTTGGCGTGCTTGAGAAATGCCACCAGAGCAGTGGCGCCATCGGCCTGTGTCCAGAACAGGCTCAGGGCAAACGCGGCTACCACGCACAGCACCACGCGTGCGGTCCACAGTTCGCGCAGCACGCAGCGCGTGTGCGTGCTGGTTGGGGTGAGCAAGAGGTAGAACGCGGTGAACGCAAACAACGCCACCTTGGCGATGCTGACCAAGGCCATGGGCAGGCTGACGGCCACCGCCATCAGGCAGACCATGGCGAGCCGAAAACTCAGACCCGAGGGTTGCGGCGTTGGCGCAGCAGGCATGCGAATCAGGTTGCCACCGGGATCACGGCAGCTTGCCACCACTGGTGAGGGAGGGTGGTTGCCACTCTTTACCCTTCTGGATTTCGATGGCCTTGACGTAGCGGAAAAACGTGCCCTCGAAATTGCCCAGCGCAATCACAAAGCCAGCCCAACCGTCGAGGATGCCGAGCTTGAAGATGTAGTGCTTGATGAATGCCCAGACGCCATGCGCCAGCGCGGTGCCCATGCTGAGTTTGCGCTGCGCAATGCGCTCTGCGCCCAGGCTGGAATAGCGGTTGGCCTTGTGCATCACTTCGGCCATGTTCTTGAACGGAAACTGCCAAATAGGGTTCTTCAGCGTGCCGATGGGTTTGGTGGAGTGCAGCACATAACCTTCGTGCACCGCCTTGAGTTCGTACTGCATGCATGACTTGCGAAACAGTTGCGGCTGGCGGTAGTTGGGGTACCAGCCCGAATGCCGTATCCAGCGCCCCATGAAGAAGTTGCGCCGCGGCATCCAGTAGGCATCGACCGCGTTGGGGTCGTTGATGACAGCGCGTATTTCTGCCGCCGCCTCGGGGGTACAGCGTTCGTCCGCATCCAGGCTGAAAACCCAGTCGTGGCTGCAGGCTGCGAGCGCCTGGTTGCGCAGGTCGCCAAAGCCTTTGAAGTCCACCTGCACCACGCGCGCGCCCATGCCGACTGCAATCTCGGGCGTGCCATCGGTGCTCCAGGAGTCCACCAGCACAATTTCATCGGCCCACGTGGCGCTCTCGATCGTGGCGCGAACTTTTTCTGCTTCGTTGTAGGCGATGATGTAGACGGAGATTTTGCTCATCGGAGGTGCTAGTATTGAACGGCTATGCCGCTTGGTGCATGGGTCTTGACAACGTAG
>CAIPBW010000036.1 GCA_903863395.1 uncultured beta proteobacterium | reverse complement strand
CCCCTACCGCCACCCTGCCCGACCCCTACTGGGTGGGGCGCAGCGTGGCCCTGGCGCAAGAGCTTGGCCTCTTTGGCGTGGCCGAGGGCGACCCTGCCTGGTTGCAACTCTTGAGCGGCAACAGTCCAGTGCATGAGGTTGCACCGCTGGCGGGCGTATACAGCGGCCACCAGTTTGGCGTGTGGGCCGGGCAACTTGGCGACGGGCGCGCGCACCTGCTCGGCGAGGTGGCGGACCAGGAAGTCCAGCTCAAGGGCGCGGGCCTGACACCGTTTTCGCGCATGGGCGATGGGCGCGCGGTGCTGCGCTCGAGCATCCGCGAGTTTTTGTGCAGCCAGGCGATGCACGCGCTGGGCATACCCACCACCCGGGCCTTGTGCGTTACCGGCTCCGACTTGGGCGTGCAGCGCGAGACGCTGGAGACGGCGGCGGTGGTGACGCGCGTGGCGCCGAGCTTTATCCGCTTTGGCCACTTTGAGCACTTCTGCCACCACGACCAGCACGCGCAGTTGCGCCAGTTGGCCGATTTTGTGATCGCGCGCTTTTACCCCGACTGTCTGGCTGCGGCGCCCTCCACGGGCAACGCCTACGCGCGACTGCTGCATGCCGTGACCGAGCGCACCGCCCAGATGGTGGCGCAGTGGCAGGCGGTAGGCTTTTGCCACGGCGTCATGAACACCGACAACATGAGTGTTCTGGGTCTGACCATCGACTATGGGCCGTTCCAGTTTCTCGACAGCTTTGACCCGGCGCACATCTGCAACCACTCCGACCACCAGGGGCGCTATTCGTTCCAGAACCAGCCGCGCGCGGCGCACTGGAACCTGCACTGCCTGGCCCAGGCGCTGCTGCCTTTGATTGAGGACGTGGAGCAGGCCCGCACAGCGCTGGAGAGTTTTCAGCCCTGCCATGACGCCGCCTACGCGCGCTGCATGGCTGCCAAGCTCGGCTTTGCCCAGGCCAGCGACGCCACGACCACTTTGGCCGAAGAAGTGCTGGGCCTCTTGGCCGCGCAGCGCGTGGACTACACCATTTTCTGGCGGCGCTTGAGCCACTGGAGCAAGAGCAGCGACCCCCACGGCGCCTCGGTGCGCGACCTGTTTTTGCAAAGCGCCGACATTGCGCCTTGGCTGGTGCGGTATGCAGAGCTAAGCGCGCACCACCCGCAGGCGCACTCCAGCAGCTTGATGCTGCAAACCAACCCCAAGTACGTGCTGCGCAACCACCTGGGCGAGTTGGCCATCCGCGCCGCCCGCAACAAGGATTTCAGCGTGGTGGCGCAACTGCTGGCGGTGCTGGAGCGTCCGTTTGACGAGCATCCCGCGCACGAACACTGGGCCGACTTTGCGCCCGCCTGGGCCAGCACCATTTCCATCAGTTGCAGTTCCTGATCCTAAGTTAGCGAGGTACCCATGACCTATCCGATCGAAAAATCCGACCCCGAGTGGAAAGCGCTGCTGCGCGCCAAGGGTGCCGAGCCCGCGGCCTTTGAGGTCACGCGCCACGCCGCCACCGAGCGGCCGCATGCCGGCAAATACGCCGATGCGTTTAACGCGGGCACCTACCGCTGCATCTGTTGCGACAAGCCGCTGTTTGCCTCCGACGCCAAGTTTGACGCCGGTTGCGGCTGGCCGAGTTTTGACCGCGCCCTGGACGCCGGTGCGGTGGCCACGCGCAGCGACCGCAGCCATGGCATGCTGCGCACCGAAGCCCTGTGCCCCGACTGCGGCGCGCACCTGGGCCACTTGTTTGACGATGGCCCCACCGACACCGGTCTGCGCTACTGCATGAACTCGGCTTCGTTACACTTCACGCCTGAATGAAAATCCTGATCGACTTTTTTCCCATCCTGCTGTTCTTTGGTGCGTACAAGGTTTACGACATCTATGTGGGCACCGCAGTTCTGATGGGTGCTACCGCAGTGCAGATGGCGCTGATCTACGCCATTGACCGCAAGTTGCAAACCATGCACCGCATCACGCTGGCGCTGGTGCTGGTGTTTGGCACGCTCACGCTCGCCCTGCACGACGAACGCTTTATCAAGTGGAAGCCCACGGTGCTGTACGCCGCCATGTCGATCGGACTGGCCGTTGCCGTGTGGGGAATGCGCAAGAATTTTCTCAAGGCGCTGCTGGGCAGCCAGCTTGAGTTGCCCGAGCCGGTTTGGCACCGGCTCAACATCGCCTGGATTGCCTACTGCGCCTTCATGGCTGCCAGCAACGCCTATGTGGTGATGTATTTCAGCACCGAATTTTGGGTCAACTTCAAGCTCTGGGGCTATGTGTTTCCGCTGACCTTTTTGATCGGCCAGGGCTTCTACATCGCACCCCATTTGCGTGAAAGCGACTCCCCCGAGTCAGGGCCCACCCCGTGAGCACACCACCTACTGCAGCCCTGTTGCAAGCACGCCTGCAGGAACGTCTTGCGCCGGTCAAGCTCGAAGTGATTGATGAGAGTTGCCAGCACCACGGCCACGCCGGAGCGAACGGCACCGGTTTTGGAACCCATTTCAGGGTTCGCATCACTTCACAAATGTTTACCGGCAAGAGCCGTGTGGCGCGCCACCGTCTTGTGTATGATGCGCTGCAAGAT
>CAIPBW010000035.1 GCA_903863395.1 uncultured beta proteobacterium | reverse complement strand
CCTGCCCCAATCCCTGCCGCCAACCCTGCACCGTGCTTTGGGTCGTGAGGATGCGGATACAAGCACCAATACATGGACTGCCGCGCTGCGCTCGCAGTGACGAAACCATCTCTGTCACTGCAACAACTTCCTCCGTCATTGCAACAACTTCCTCCGTCATTGCGACGCCTTTCCCTGTCATTGCGAACGAAGTGAAGCAATCCATGTCTGCCGGACTTCAACCAGGCAAACGGCTGTCTGTAACTTTTTCGCCCCCAAGCCGGTGTGTGGTTAAAAAAAGTGGCCGAATTTCAAAAATAGGCCTTAATTACCCTCCAAATCTGCCGTTAACAGTCGTACGCCGATGGAAAAAGCAAAAAACGGAGGGGCTTGAAGCTCTTGCATTATGGAAATGTCTTCATTTGACCGCACGCCCAACGCCCGAGCGCTGGGAGCCGAATGGGTGCCTGCCAGTCCCAGCCGGACCCAGCCACCTGCGCCCTTGAACCCACCGCTGGCGGCTGAGGGGTCTGCCGAGCCTGCGCCGGGCGTGGTCAACCACATCAACCCGGCGCTCAAGGTCAGCCAGGGCGAGGCGGTGTACCACAGCGTGTCCGACCCTGGGCAGCACGGCTCCGAGGCCGCTACCTCGCAAAAAGACTGGACTGTGCGCCGCCCGGCGCCTGAGCCGGTGGACCAACCTGCGCCCAAGCCCGTGTCGCAGGTGCTGATTGACCACATCAAATCGGTCTGGAACGTCAACGCCAGCCCGGTGCAAATCGAGCAGGTCAGGGACCAGTTGCAGCCGCCGCAGGCGGTCACGCCGTCCGACATGCCAGGCGTGCACGCCAAGGAAGTGCTGACCTACTCGCCCAGCAAGATCAAGAAAAACGAAAAAATCTGAGCGCCGCCGGGCCTTAGAGGTTGCTCACGCCGCTGGCAACGTGGCCTGAGGGCACGTGGCGCGCGGCCGATTCGATGTGGCCGGTCTGGTCGTCAAAGAAGAAGTCGGGCTCAAACTCGCGCAGGAACTCGCCCTTGTCCAGGCCGCCCAGGAACATGGCTTCGTCGACCTGGATGTTCCAGTCCATCAGGGTGCGGATGGCGCGCTCGTGCGCCGGTGCGCTGCGCGCCGTGACCAGTGCGGTGCGGATACGCATGCGCGCGGACGCCGCCTGCTGCAGGCGGTGCAGCGCCACCAAGAGCGGCTTGAACGGGCCATCGGGCAGGGGCTGGGCCACCTTGTCGAGCTCGTGCTGCTGAAAGGCCGAAAGTCCTTGCGCCTGGTAGACCTGTTCGGCCTCATCGCTGAACAGCACGGCGTCGCCGTCGAAGGCAATGCGCACTTCGTGCGGGTTGGCGTCGCTGGCGTGGGCCGATTGCGGGTACACCTGGGCTGCGGGCACACCGGCAAGCAGCGCCGAGCGCACGTCGCTCAAGTGGGTGCTCAAGAACAGATTGGCGCGCAAGGGCTTGAGGTAGCGCCACGGGGCCTGGCCGCGCGTGAACGAGCAGCGGATGATGGGCAGGGCGTAGTGCGCCGCCGACTTCATCACGCGCAGGCCGCTCACCGGGTCGTTGCGCGACAGGATGACTACCTCGACGTGTTGCTGTTGCAAGGCATTGAAGGCCAGCAGCTTCTTGACCAGCGAAAACGCCACTCCCGGCTTGGCCGGAGTCTCCAGGCGCTGCAGTTGCAACTGCATGTAGGCGGTGTCGTCGCCCTGCTCGAACACCAGGTTTTCTTCCTCGAAGTCAAACAGCGCCCGCGAAGAAATCGCCACCACCAGCTTGCCGTCCAGCGTTACAGCCACGATACCGCTCCGATACACCAGCAAGCGTGGGGGCTCATTTCACTAGCTGATTTAACTGGATGATGGGCAGCATCACGGCCAGGACGATGAGCATCACCATCAGGCCCATGCCGACGATCAGCAGGGGCTCGAGCAGCGTGGCCAGTTGCATGGCGCGGCGCTGCACTTCGGCACTGAGTTGCCTGGCGGCGCGGTCGAGCATGGTGGGCAACTGGCCGGTCTGCTCTCCCAGGCGGGCAAACATGCTGAGCAGTCCGGGGAAGCATTTCTTTTGCGCCAGCGCCACCGCCAGTGGCGCGCCCTCGCGCACCAGCACCAGCGCGTCCAGGGCCTCGGCGCGCATCGAGCGGTTGGAAAGTGTGTCGGCTGCCGCCTGCAGCGCCTTGAGGATGGGCACGCCCGCGCCGGCCAGCATCGCCAGGGTGCTGGCAAAGCGCGCCGCGTTGTAGCCGCGCGAGAGTTTGCCCAGCACCGGCAACTTGAGCCAGGCTGCGTCAAAGCGCTCGCGAAAGCTGGCGCGCGTCCAGGCCAGGCGCGCAGCGATGGCTCCCAAAATCAGCGCAAGCAGCATCAGCCAGCCCTGGGTGCGGACGAAGTTGGCGATGGCCAGCATGATGACGGTGAGCACCGGCAGGGCACGCTTGGTGCCGGCAAACACCTGCGCCACCTGGGGCACCACGTAGGCCAGAAGGAAGGTGATGATGACCACCGCCACCAGGGTCACGATGGCCGGGTAGAGCGACGCGCCGATGAGCTGCGATTTGAGCTCCTGGCTCTGCTCCAGATCGTCGGCCAGACGTTCGAGCACCAGACCCAGGTTGCCGCTGTGTTCGCCCGCGCCCACCACGGCGCAGTAGGTGGCAGAGAATTCGCGCGGGTGCTGGGCCAGGGCGGCGGCAAAGGCGGTGCCGCCGTTGACTTCGGCGCGCAGCGCTGCGACCAGATTGCGTTGGCGCTCGTCGTCGGACTCGTCCGACAGGGCGGTGAGCGCGCGCTCCAGCGGCAGGCCCGAAGTCACCAGACCGGCAATCTGGCGTGTCCAGATGGCCAACTCGTTGGCGCTGAAGATACGGCTTTCCCACAGCACGATGTCCTTGCGTGAGCGGCCCGTTGTGGTGGACGTCGCACCGGATACGCCGACCGACTCTACCGTCAGCGGCACCAAGCCCTGGGCGCGCAACTGGCTGCGCGCGGCGCGCGCGGTATCGGCGTCGATGATCCCCTTGCGGGTGTCGCCTTCGGCGCTCAGGGCTTCAAAAGAATACGCGGGCATGGCAGAGGGGTGGTGCGGGCAATTTAGTCGCGGGTGACGCGCACCAGTTCCTCGCGCGAAGTCACGCCGCTTTGCACCAGTCGTTCACCGTCGTCGCGCATCAGCGTCATGCCGCCCGCAAGCGCGGCGGCGCGGATATCGGCTTCAGAGGCCTGGTGGTGAATCTGCTCACGGATGGCGTCGGTAGTGACCAGCAGCTCAAACACGCCGGTACGGCCTTGGTAGCCGGTGTGGCCGCACTCCACGCAGCCCCACCCGCCGCCGGGCCGCCCCAAGGCGTGTGACGCCCCCTCGGGGGGCAGCGAGGACGCGCTAGCGCCGAGCGTGGGGGCACCATCGCCTTTGCAGTGGGTGCAAAGCTTGCGCAGCAGGCGTTGAGCGAGGACTCCAAGCAGCGACGAACTCAGCAGGAATGGCTCGATGCCCATGTCCGTCAGGCGTGTGACCGCGCTGGCCGCATCGTTGGTGTGCAGCGTGGCCAGCACCAGGTGGCCGGTGAGCGAGGCCTGAATGGCGATCTGCGCGGTCTCGAAGTCGCGGATTTCGCCAATCATGATCACATCCGGGTCCTGGCGCAGGATGGCGCGCAGCGCCTTGGCAAAGGTCAGGTCGATCTTGGCGTTGACCTGGGTCTGGCCAACGCCAGCGAGTTCGTACTCAATCGGGTCTTCCACCGTCATGATGTTCTGGCCGCGCGTGTCCAGGCGCTCCAGCGCCGCGTACAGCGTGGTGGTTTTGCCCGAGCCGGTGGGGCCGGTCACCAGAATGATGCCGTGCGGCTGCGCCACCAGATGCTCAAAGCGCGAGAGCACGTCGCCTTGCATGCCGACCGACTCCAGGCTGAGCTTGGCACCGCTCTTGTCGAGCAGGCGCAGCACGGCGCGCTCACCGTGCGCGCTGGGCAGGGTGCTTACGCGCACGTCCACCGCGCGCGTGCCGATGCGCAGGCTGATGCGGCCGTCCTGCGGCAAGCGTTTTTCGGCAATGTCGAGCTCGGCCATGATCTTCAGGCGCGAAATCAGCGCCGCGTGCAGCGCGCGGTTGGGTTGCACCACGTCGCGCAGCGAGCCGTCCACCCGGAAGCGCACCGCAGAGTGGCGCTCGTAGGGTTCGATGTGGATGTCGCTGGCGCCATCGCGTGCGGCCTGGGTGAGCAGGGCGTTGAGCATGCGGATGATGGGTGCGTCGTCCGAGGTTTCGAGCAAGTCTTCAATCGCGGGCAGCGCCTGCATCATGCGCGAGAGGTCGATGTCGCTCTCGACCTCGCTGACCACCGTGGCGGCGCTCGACTCGCTTTGCGCGTAGGCGGCGCTGATGCGCTGGCGCAGTGCCTCCAGCGGCTCAACCTTGACTTTTTGCACTGCAAACTTGCGCAGCACTTCGCTCACGCCGGTACTGGCGTCAAGCGCCGACAGGCACAGCGTCAGGTCGGCACCATCGTCTTCGAGCAGCAGGTTGTGGCTGCGCGCAAAGCCATAGGGCAAGGGATATTGCACGGCCAGGCCCATGGTTATTTGCCTACGGCGGGCAACACGGCCGACTCGTTGATCGGCACGACCGTGCTCGGCTTGGGCTGGGCCTGCTGCTGCGAGCTGCGCATCTGCTCGTAGCGGTCGATGGAGTAGGCGTCGGTAGCGGCGGCATCACGCACCACCACCGGGCGCAGGAATACCATCAGGTTGGTCTTCTTGCGACCACGCTTGTTGGCTTTGAACAGGTTGCCAAACAGCGGCAAATCGCCCAGGCCAGGCACCTTTTCCTCCTTGCCAGAGTAATCGTCGGAGAGCAGGCCGCCCAGTACCACGATCGAGCCGTCGTTGACCATGACGTTGGATTCAATCGAGCGCTTGTTGGTAATCAACCCGGCAGTCGAATTTTCCGAAACGTTGGAGACTTCCTGGAAGATGGTGAGCTTGACGGTGCCGTTTTCGCTGATCTGGGGCTTGACGCGCAGCGTGATGCCCACGTCCTTGCGCTCAACGGTCTGGAACGGGTTGACGGTATTGGCGCTGCCGCTGGTGGCTGCATTGGTGTATTGGCCGGTGACAAAGGGCACGTTCTGGCCGATAACGATCTTGGCCTCTTCGTTGTCCATGGTCAGCAGATTGGGCGTGGACAAGACGTTGTTATCGCCATTGGTCTGCAGGAAGTTGGCCAGTGCACCGAGCACATAGACGCCATTGGTCTGGTGTGCCACGCCAAAGTTGAAGCCACCCCCTGGCAACGCGGTTCCGCTGGCGGCACCCAGCGCCAGGCTGAGAATATTGGCCCCGGCATTGGTGGCAGTGAAATTGGTGCCCAGCAGGCCGACGTTGCTGTCTCCGTTATTGCCCATGGCACCCTGCCACTGGATGCCAAACTGCGCGGCGTTGTCGGAGCTGACTTCGGCAATCAGGCTTTCGATATAAACCTGGGCGCGGCGTGCGTCGAGCTTGTCGATCACGGCGCGCAATTGCCGGTACTGTGGTTCGGGCGCGCTGATGATGAGCGAGTTGGTGGCAGCGTCGGCCTGGATTTGCCCGCCGGTGCTGTTTTGTGCTGCAGCGGTGCCGGTGCCGGCGGCTGCGCCTGGCGTGCCGGTTGCGCCACCGACTGCGGCGGCCGCAGTGGGGGTGCGTACCTCACCTGAGATCGCGGCACGCAGCGTGGCGGCGAGCTTGGTGGCATCGGCATTTTTCAGGTACACCACATAGATGTTGCCAGTGGCGGACTGGGCGCTGGGCTGGTCGAGCTTTTCGATCAGCGAGCGTGCCAGTGCCAGACGTGCCGGGTTGGCGGCGCGCAGGATCAGCGCGTTGCTGCGCGGCTCGGCAATCAGCGTGGTCTTGAACGAGCCGTCGCCTTGGCCCGAGGACAGGGCTGTGCCGGACTCGATCAGGCGCAACACCAGCGGTGCCAGATCGACGGCAATGGCGTGCTTGACCGGGATCACCTCGATGTCGGTGGCGTTAGCCACGTCCATGGCGGCAATGATCTGGGCGATGCGGCGCAGGTTGTCGCCGTAGTCGGTGATCACCAGCGCGTTGGCACCGGGGTTGACGTTGATGGTGTTGTTGGGGCTGATCAGTGGGCGCAGGATCGGCAGCAGGTTGTTGGCGTTGTCAAAGTTGAGTTTGAAGATCTGCGTGGCAATCTGGTTGCCCGCCACCATTTCGCTGGAGAACACCGCACCACCCTGGAGCTTGGCATCGGCTTCGGGGACGATCTTGTCCAGACCGGCAGCATCCACCACGGTGTAGCCCTGCAGGCGCAGCATCGCCAGAAACTGGCTGTAGGCCACGGCCGGTGCGACCGGCTTCTCGGTGGTCAGGGTGATGGTGCCCTTGACGCGCGGATCGACCACCACGTTGCGCCCGGTGAGCGTGGCCATGGTGCGCGCCACGGCTTCAATCTCGGCGTTGGTGAAGTTCAGCGTGATGGGCTCGCCGTGCTTGGCCGAGGGCTTGGCGTTGAGTGTGGCATTGATGCTGCTGCCGCTGGGAACGGGGTTGCTCACTACCGCCGGACTCACGCCGGGTGTGGCGGCTGCCGCTGCAGCCAGTGCAGCCGGATTGGCATTGCGGTTTCGGGAAGAGCGGCCGCCGGATGACTCTTCGTCCTGGGCCAGCGCGTTCAGGGGGAAAACCGCGCTAGAGCCGATGAACAGGGCGCACAGTGCTGCCAGATACACGGCAGAGCGGGGGTGGTTGCGATGGGTACGGATCATGGGGTGTGCCTTTGCTGTTAGCCCACTTTGAGGATGGAACGCGCGCCGTCGCGCCGTCCGATGATGTTGAGAAGGTTGGAGAGCGCCTCAAGGCGCCCCGGTGCCGCGTTGGCAACACCTTCAAAGCGCAGGCCCTGGCCGAGCCATTGGCCCTGGCCCGACAACTGCAGGCTGCCGTCGAGTGTTTCGAGCGAAAGCGTGGTGGGCGCGCCACCGCGCAGCGTGACCCGGTAGCTGCCCATGGGCTGCAGCGTGGACAGGCGCGAGGAAACCTGCAGCGCGTCGATCTGGAAAGTGCCCGCCAAGCTGACGCGGCCCTCGGCCAGGTCGAGCGTCAAGGCCTTGCTGGAAAGCTCCAACTGCCCGAGCGGCTGCACCGTGTTCCAGGGTGTGCCCAGCCCGGTGAGCAGCCCCGCGGGCCACTGCGATTGACCATCGGCCAGACTCAGGTGTAGGCCACCCCAACCCAGCGGTGCGGCGTTGACTTGCAGGGCTTGCGGGGTGCAGCAGTCGGCACTCAGGCGCGCGACCAGGCCGTTCCAGCGCGGCTCCAGTTGCCAGCGCACGTCGCCCGGCAAGACGGTGGTGTCGCCGCTGCCCGTGCCGCCCGAGAACACCAGTTGGGCCGAGCCCGACCAGACCGTGCCGCGCGCGTTGGCTAAATCAACTTTCTGGTTGCTGGCTTCGCGCACGGCGCTGGCCAACCATCGCGCAGGGGCAAAGGCGATGACGCCAACCAGCACACCGCAGAACGCTCCATAGAGTCCCCAGGACCACAGGCTCATCTCGGCAGACGGGGCAGGGCGGCGCATGGCGTTCAACGGGGGGGCAGCGACATTACCAGCACGCCGCTCCAGACCGTGCCCGTGGCCGAGGTGGTGCGTTGCAACTGGGCTTGCAGTGGCAGTGAGCGCGCGTTCAGGCGCGCCTGCGCCAGCCACCGCGCCAGGCTATCAGCCGAGGCCCCCTTGAGCGTGACCTTGGCGCGTTCGGCCGTCACGGAGAGTTCGGCGTTGGCTCCCAGCGTTTGCTGCGTGGCGTTGGTCAGGGTGCGCAAGGCCTCGTCGTAGCCCAGTTTGGGCTGCGCCTTGAGTGCTTGAGCCTGCTTTTGCAGCGCCTGCACTTGCTGCAACTGGGCATCAAGCGCGCGTCCCTGGGTCTCGGCGTTGCGCAAGGTGAGCAGGGCGGGTGCCAGCATAAGCTGCCACAGCAGCGCGATTGCCACCGCCAGCACGGCAACGCTCAGGCCAATGCGTTCGCGCTCACCCAGACTGGACCAGCGTGCCTGCAGGGGTTCGATCCACGGTTTGATGCTCACTTGCGGCCTCCCGGTTGCAGGGTCAGGGTGTCGCCTTCGAGCCGGGCGTTGTAGCCCAGGCCCTGCATCTTGGTGGCAATCCGGGCAGCCCCGGCTGCGCCGGGGTCTAGCCCCTTGAGCTTGAGTTCGCCGGTGGTGAAGTCAATCGCCGTGGGCATCTCCAGCTTGGATGCCATGGTGTAGTACTGCAGCAGCATGGCTTCCAGGTCGCTAGTGGTGGCGGTGCCGGTCTGGCGCTGCAGGTCAGAGACGGCGCGTGCCATCTGGGCGGGTGCGTCCACCACCACGCGCACCTCGGCAAAGGTGGAGGCGAGGATCTCGCGCATGGCGCTGCGTTTGGCGTCGAGCGCCGACTGCTCTTTCCAGGCGAAGATTTGCAGGCCGAGCAGATTGATCAGCACCAGCGCCAGCGTGGCCCAGCGCGCGGCGCGCCAGCGCGGTGCCTGCCACAGGTTGGCAAAAAATCCCGACACCCGTTTGCGTGTGCGTGCGCTCCGGCTGGCCGAGCAATCAAACTGCGCCAGATCCCAGGGCGAGCGCGCTGCCGCCAGGTAGCGTTGGGCGCTGCTTTGCAGGCTAACGTGGCCTTCAAAATGCTGCTGGGCCAACTCGGCGACGCCGGGCTCGGCCCACACCGTGGGGGCGTTTTCGCCCGCTGGCGCCACCAGCGCCAAGGCTGCCGTGCCGTAGGGCAGAACGCACACGCCTTGCGCGCCAGAGTAGATCAGTTGCGCCTGCTCAGGTGTGCCCACAAAGTGCAGCGTGGCGGCGACGTCGGCAGCGTCCGGGGGCGCTGTTTCGGGAACAATGCGCAGCGCCGGGCGGCCGGATTCTTCCAGCGCTGCCAGCCAGGATTTGAGCCAGGCGCGCTCACACGCTGCCACCCATACCGGCGCGCCGGTCTTGGCCTGCGGGGCCAGGGCAAAGTGCAGTTGCTGCGGTTCGTCAAGCAAGCGGTCTTCAAGCAGGCCCTCAAGCACCGAGCGCAGGCGCGCACCGTCGCCCTCCTGAAACATCTTTTTGTCGAGCGTGCCGCGTGGCAACTCCAGGCGGTGCCAAGACAGTTTGCCGACTGGCACCACGGCCACCACTTCGGCGTCGGCGGTATCGGGCAACAGCGCCAGTGGAACCTCGATCTGGCGAGACACGGCCACGCTATCGGCCGAGAGCACCGCCAGGATGGAGGCGCTTGCCGAAGCCGGGGACGGGGGAAGGGTTACGGTCAGTGTGCGCATGCGGGACTTCTTGGCGTCATTTTAGGGGCTTCCCTGGCTGCCACTGTGGCCCGGCGTCGCGCCACAGGGTTTTTACTTCGCTGCCGTTGCGCTGCACCACCGACACCTGTTCGACCACGGTCTGGTCCTGGCGCAACCGGCCATGGACTTCAAAGTAACTCGAGCTCACGTCGCTTGCGCCCATCTGGCTGACGGTCAGGCCCAGTGCGCTGGCGGCGTCTGCAACGGTACGAAAGTGGCTTAACTGACGCACGCTGACCAGACGCTGCGCCTGGGCCAGGTCAAGCGTCGGAATGCTGGCGTACAGCACCATGGCGTCGGCGGTGTTGAGGTTCACCTTGGTGGCCTCAGGCAACAGCGTGATGTAGGGCGACAGCACTGCCAGCGTGGCGTTGGACAGGCCCAGCCAGCCCAGTTGGCTCGCGCGTCGCGGCATCAGGGGCGCGAATTTGGTGGAGCCGTTTTCGGCGCTGGTGTCGAGCGCAAAGCGAAGGTTCTCGGTCAGCAGGTTGAGTTCTGCCAGCGGGAGCTGCAGCTTCTCGAACAACTTCTCAAAGGCTTGCCACCCCAGCAGCGATACCTTGCCGCCTTCAATCAGGTTGCGCACGTTCAGGCGCGCGTGCAGGTCGGTGATCTGGCCTGACAAAAAGGTTTGCGTCAGCGTTTCGGAGTCCATTGCCGCACCTTTGTCGGCGGCCAGGAAGGTAGACAGGCGTGCTTCTGCCAGTGGAACCGCCCAGGGTTCGGCCAGATGGTCGGCGCCGCCGTTGCGGCCGTCCTCGCGCAGGATCAGGCGCGCCCAGTCCTGTGCGCCAATGAGCACCCACAGCGACTGCACGCGCAGGCGCTCGGCTGACTCCACCTCGACGCTGCGCCACTGCTGCCACAGCGACGCGGCCGCCAGCGTGGCCACCAGCGCCACGGTGAGCATGGCGCTCAAGAGCGCCGCGCCGCGCGTGTGCTCGGTTGCCCCAGGGTTTGCGCGCCGCTGTGCGCTGTGAGTGCTGCGCGGCAGTCCATGCAGTTGGGCAGACATGGATTGCTTCACTTCGTTCGCAATGACGGAAGGGGAAGTCGCAATGACGGAAGGGGAAGTCGCAATGACGGAAGGGGAAGTCGCAATGGCGGGGGAAGCTGTCGTCATAGCAGTGGAAGACGCCGCAACGACGGGTTTGGTTTCGTCACTGCGAGCGCAGCGCGGCAGTCCATGCAGTTGGGCAGACATGGATTGCTTCACTTCGTTCGCAATGACGGAAGGGGAAGTCGCAATGGCGAAGGGGGGTGTCATG
>CAIPBW010000034.1 GCA_903863395.1 uncultured beta proteobacterium | reverse complement strand
GGATATTGCGAAACAACTCGGTCCAGGCATTACCCAGCAACACCAGCGCCTTGCTCGGCGTGGTGCGCAATATCCCCATCAGCGAACCCAGCACCACGGCCCCCACCAGCGCGCACAGTGCCACCGACAGCGTCCAGCTCCAGGCCGACATCAGCCACTGCAGGTAGGTCTGGCCCCCGCCGTTTTGCTGCAGGAATATCTGCCACTTCCAGGTAAATGTCACATCAAAGCTCCAAGCAATTGCTACCGCGGTCCTCGCCAAGAACCATCCTCGTCATTGCGAACAAACATTCCCGTCATCGCGAACATCTTTTCCGTCATCGCGAACATCTTTTCCGTCATCGCGAGCGAAGCGCGGCGATCCATGACTTCCGAATGCTTGAACTGCCGCGTCGCTTCGCTCCTCGCAGTGACGGAACGGCGCATCAGGTCGCGGGCTGGTCGGAGAGTTTCTTCAGGTTCTCGATCAGGTCCTTGCCCATGGGCGCGTTCAGGTTGATGCCCTTGGGGGGAATGGGGGACATGAACCACTTCTTGTAGAGCTTCTCAAACTCACCGCTCTTGATCAGCCCGGCCAGCGTGTCGTCCACCAGCTTCTTGAAGGCCGGGTCGTCCTTGCGTAGCATGATGGCGTAGGGCTCGACTTGAATGGGCTCGCCCACCACCGCAAATTCGGCCGGGTTGGCCGCTGCGGCTTTGATGCCGTACAGCAAGATGTCGTCCATGGCAAAGGCCACGGCGCGGCCGGTTTGCACCAGCAGGGCCGAGTCGGCGTGGTCCTTGGCGCCGATCAGGTCGATATTGAGCTTCTTCTCTTCATTGAGGTTGCGGATGATCTTGAAGTTGGTGGTGCCGGTGGTGGAGACCACGGTCTTGCCCTTGAGGTCGTCCAGAGCGCCGACCGCCGTGCCCGCCTTCACCAGAAAGCGCGTGCCGGTATAGAAGTAGTTGGTGGCGAAGGTCACCTGCTTCTGGCGCTCGCTGTTGTTGGTGGTGGAGCCGCACTCAATGTCAATGGTGCCGTTCATCAGCAGCGGAATGCGGTTGGCCGACGTTACCGCCTGGGATTGCACCTTGAGGTTAGCCAGCCCGGTGGCCTTTTTGACCTCGCCGACGATGATGCCGCAAATCTCCCAGCCAAAACCCACCGGCTGCGCCTTGTCGTCCAGGTACGAGAACGGGATCGACGTTTCGCGGTAGGCCACGGTGATGGCACCGTTGCTCTTGACCTTGTCCAGGGTCATGGGCGTTTGCGCCAGCGCTGCTGGCATGACGAAGGCTAGAAGTGAAACCAGGGGAAAAGTGTGTTTGCGCATTCCATCGTCCTTTTTGAAAAAATTGTAGATTGGGTGGGCCACCGGGTTGGCGCCTGACGCATTATGTATTCCCCGGCGGCCCTTTGTCCCACCGGACATGCCCGCGCGGCGATAATTCGCCCATGACTAACCTACCTCCCCTGCCCTGCTACCTCAATGGCGAGTTCACCCGCCTGCCCGACGCCAAGATCAGCGTCATGGACCGTGGCTTTATCTTTGGCGACGGCGTCTATGAAGTCGCTCCCGTGTACAACGGCAAACTGTTCCGCTTTGAGCACCACATGGCGCGGCTGGACCGCAGCCTGGCCGAGATGCGCATCCCCAACCCGATGACGCACCGCGAGTGGGCCGACATGGCGCTCAAGCTGGTGGCGTCGTACGCGTACATCAACGGCATCAGCGCCGAATCGACCAACCAGCTCATCTACATCCAGGTGACGCGGGGCGTGGCCATGCGCGACCACGTCATGCCCACCGACATCACGCCTACCGTGTTTGTGATGAGCAACGTGATGAAGCCGCCCACGGCGCAGCAGCACAGCCAGGGCGTGGCCTGCGTTACCGCCGACGACTTCCGCTGGGAAAAAGCCCACATCAAGGCCACCAGTCTGCTGGGTGCCGTGTTTGCGCGCCAGATCAGCTTTGATGCCGGTGCGCTGGAAACCATCATGTTCCGCCACGGCTTTTTGAGCGAAGCTGCGGCCTCCAACGTCTGGGTGGTCAAGGACGGCAAACTGCTGGGCACGCCCAAGGACAACCTGGTGCTTGAAGGCATCCGCTACGGCCTGATTGAAGAAATCTGCCGCGCCCAGGGCATTGACTTTGCCTTGCGCCGCGTCAGCCGCCAGGAAGTGCTTGACGCCGACGAGGTGCTGCTGTCGTCGGCCACCAAAGAAGTGCTGGCAGTCACCCAGATTGACGGCAAACCGGTAGGTTCGGGCCAGCCCGGGCCGGTGTTTGCCAAGCTTTACGCCGGCTACCAACAGGCCAAGGCGCAGGCGCAGCAGGACGCAAACGCTTGAGCGCCAGCACCGAATCGCTGATTGAATACCCCTCGCAGTTCCCGATCAAGGTGATGGGGCTGCGGGTAGACGGCTTGGTGCACGCCATCACCCACATTGCGCACCAGTTTGACCCGGCCTTTGACGCCAGCACCATCGAACTGCGCGAGAGCAAGGGCGGCAAGTACCTGGGCGTGACCATCACCGTAACCGCCACCAGCCGCGAGCAGTTGGACGAGTTGTACCGCACGCTTTCCACCCACCCGATGGTGAAAGTGGTGCTCTAAGGCCACCCAGCCAGGCCCGCCATGCAGATCGAAATCCACCAGCTTGGCCGGGTTGCGTACCTGCCTACCTACACGGCGATGCAGGAGTTCACCGCCCAGCGCGACCTGCAAGCGGGCTCCACCGAGCCTGACCAACTGTGGGTTTGCGAGCACCCGCCAGTGTTTACCCAAGGGCTGGCGGGCAAGGCCGAGCACATCTTCATGGCCGGTGACATCCCGGTGGTGCAAACCAACCGGGGCGGGCAGGTGACCTACCACGGCCCCGGCCAAGTGGTGGCCTACCCGCTGATCGACCTCAAGCGCGCGGGCTACTTCATCAAGGAATACGTGTACCGCATTGAAGAGGCCGTGATCCGCACCCTGCTGCACTTTGGCGTAACCGGCCACCGCGTGGGTGGCGCACCTGGCATCTATGTGCGTCTGGACGACCCCTTTGGGCACGCGCTGCTGCCGCAGCGCCCACAAAAGCAGGGCCCCGATGGCACTGCGCGGCACAACGACCCCGACTTTACCGGCCTGGGCAAGATTGCCGCGCTGGGCATCAAGGTCAGCCGCAACTGCACCTACCACGGCGTGGCGCTCAACGTGGCCATGGACCTGGAACCCTACTTGCGTATCAACCCCTGCGGCTACACCGCACTGAAAACGGTGGACCTTTCTACAATCGGCGTTTCGGCCAGTTGGCAAGAAGCCGCCCAGGTGCTGGGCCACAAGCTCGTCACCCACCTGGCCCCGTAGAGGCAAACGCACACCATGAGCAACTCCAACACCCCCCCCATCACGGTGCGCGAAGCGCAAACCACCGAGAACTACGACCCCAACGCCAAGCAAAAGGCTGCGGCCAAGCTCTCGCGCATTCCGGTCAAGGTGGTGCCGGGCGAAATCTTGCGTAAACCGGAGTGGATTCGGGTCAAGGCCGGTTCGCCCAGCACGCGCTTTTACGAAATCAAAGACACCCTGCGCCAGAACAAGCTGGTTACCGTGTGCGAAGAAGCCAGTTGCCCCAACATCGGTGAATGCTTTGGCAAGGGCACCGCCACCTTCATGATCATGGGCGACAAGTGCACCCGACGCTGCCCGTTTTGCGACGTGGGCCATGGCCGCCCCGACCCACTGGACGCCAACGAGCCCGAAAGCCTGGCGCGCACCGTGGCCGCGCTCAAGCTCAAGTACGTGGTGATCACCAGCGTGGACCGCGACGACCTGCGCGACGGCGGCGCCCAGCACTTTGCCGAGTGCATCACCCGCATCCGCGCGCTCTCGCCCGCCACCCAGATTGAAATTCTGGTGCCCGACTTTCGCGGCCGCGACGACCGCGCTCTGGCCATCCTGGGCGCCAACCCGCCC
The DNA here is from genome assembly GCA_903863395.1 of uncultured beta proteobacterium. Classification (GTDB taxonomy): domain Bacteria; phylum Pseudomonadota; class Gammaproteobacteria; order Burkholderiales; family Burkholderiaceae_C; genus Allorhodoferax. The sequence continues at coordinate 6,507 of CAIPBW010000034.1, read as the reverse complement.
GACGTGATGAACCACAACCTGGAAACCGCGCCGCGCCTGTACCGCCAGGCCCGCCCGGGCGCGGACTACCAGTTCTCACTCAACCTGCTCAAAAAGTTCAAGGCCTTGCACCCGGGCGTACCCACCAAGAGCGGCATCATGGTGGGCCTGGGCGAAACGGACGAAGAAGTGCTGCAGGTGATGCAGGACATGCGCGACCACGGCGTCGACATGCTCACCATCGGCCAATACCTCGCCCCCAGCACCTCGCACCTGCCGGTGCTGCGCTACGTGCACCCCGACACCTTCAAGCAGTTTGAGGCCCGCGCCTATGAAATGGGCTTCAGCCACGCCGCCGTAGGCGCCATGGTGCGCAGCAGCTACCACGCCGACCAGCAGGCCGGGCATGCGCTGGGGAAGATGTAATTCCAATATCCAATAGAAGCCCGGTTGCGCGTGTATCCATAAAATGCGGGTAGTCTCCCTGCTACACCATGCACACCAAGAACGAACCCCTGCCCAGCGCGGCCTACCATCCGGTGGGCGCGGACAACACCTACCAGTCGAGCGTGCTCACGCGCGGCCCCTGGAACCCGGAGCACCAGCACGCCGGCCCGCCCATTGCCCTGGCCTGCCGCGCGATTGAAGCAGTGGCGCACACGCATGGCCTGACCCACCTCTCGCGCCTGACTGCCAACCTGCTGCGCCCGGTGCCCATCAGCGTCTTGACGGTGCAGGTCACCACCGACTACGTGGGGCGCAACGCGGGCCACTTTTCGGCGCAGATCATCGCCCACGGCAAAGAGGTGGCGCGCTTTACCGCACTGGCCCAGCGCGAAGCCAGCATCGCTCTGCCCAAGACGCTGGCCGGGCACCCGCTGGCGCAAATTGCGGTGGCGGCCGAAGATTCGCCGCCGGCCATCTTTCCGTTTGCCGGGCGGCACGTGGGCTACTCGGACCTGGTGGAAACGCGCGCCGCGCACGGCCACATTTTCGACGGCCCCTGCGCCATCTGGTTTCGGCTGCGCTACCCCCTGCTCGACACCGAAGAAACCAGCCCCTACCAGCGCGTGGCGGTGGCGGCCGACTCGGGCAATGGCATCAGCGCGGTGCTCGACCTGGCGCACTTCAGCTTTGTCAACTCCGACCTCACCATCAACCTGCTGCGCCGCCCGGTGGGCGAGTGGATTTGCCTGGAAGCGCGCAGCTACCTGGGCGATAACGGCTGCGGCTTGGCCGAGTCGGCGCTGTACGACCACCACGGCCTGATCGGCCGCGCCACCCAGAGCCTGGCGGTGCGCGCGCTGCACGCCAAACATCCGAGCAGCCCATGAAGAAGAATCGCAACGAAGAGCCCAAGCTGTGGGTCACGGTACTCAAGCTGCTGGTGGGGCTGGTGGTGATCATCGGCAGCGTCGGATTTGCCTTGTGGATGGCGATGAAGGCCGAAGAGGCCAACGGTCCACCCCTTTCAGGCGACAAGTCGTGGGGCATCGTCAACGACAACCCGCTGCGCAAGAAGTTTTGATCTGCCAACCGGGTTTACGCAGGTGAAGGCCAAACTGTTTGCGTTGGGCGCGATTGCGCTGTGGGCCACGCTGGCGGCGCTGGGCCTGTCGCTCGCGCACGTGCCGCCGTTTCTGCTGACCGGATTGGCGCTGCTGATTGGCAGCGTGGTGGCCTTGCCTCTGTCGAGGTTTGACCTGCGTACCTGGAAGATTCCCCTGAGCACACTGGCGCTGGGCGTGTACGGCCTGTTTGGCTTTCACTTTCTGCTGTTTATGGCGCTGCGCCACGCACCGGCGGTTGAGGCTAATCTGGTCAACTATCTCTGGCCGCTGCTGATGGTGGTGCTCTCGCCGGTGTTGCTGGTGGGCGTGCGCCTGCGCGCAGTGCATGTGGTGGCCTCCGTGCTGGGCTTTGCCGGTGCGGCGCTGGCGATTGCGGGCGGCGCAGGCGGTACCGCCAGCGCAAGCACCCAGCCGCACGAGACCTGGGGCTACCTGCCCGCGCTGGGCTCGGCATTTGTGTGGGCCAGCTACTCGCTGCTGTGCCAGCGGGTGCGGCCTTTTCCGACCGCGGCCATCGGTTTGTTTGGGCTGGTGTCGGGGTTGCTGTCGCTGCTGTGCCACGTGGCGCTGGAGCCTGCCGTGGCTTTGAGCGGCAGCGACTGGTGGCTGATTGCCGCCATGGGGCTGGGGCCTCTGGGCGCAGCGTTTTTTCTGTGGGACCAGGCGCTCAAGCTGGGTGATGCGCGGCAAATCGGCATCCTGAGCTACCTCACGCCGCTGGCTTCCACCACCTTGCTGCTACTGGTAAGCCAGCGCCCCTTCCACTGGAACGTGGCACTAGCCGCGCTGCTGATCATGGGCGCAGCACTACTAGCCAGCCGCGCCGAAACGCCACCCGCCTGAAAGCCTGCGCGGCCTCGTGCATTTTGCAGCGGCTTGCCTGCAAGCGATCTGCTGGAATATCCCCCGCCATTGCGAACGAAGTGAAGCAATCCATGCCTGCTGGACTGCATGGACTGCCGCGCTGCGCTCGCAGTGACAACCTTTCACCCTCGCCAGACCGCTCCCTGACTTGGTCAGCCAGACCGCTCCCTCACTTGGTCATCGCGAGGCCGCCAGGCCGTGGCGATCCATGACTTCGGACTGCATGCACTGGCGCGCTACTGCCTGCCCTGAGCTTGACGAAGGGCTCGTAGTGACGGCTCCGGGTCTATTTGGAGAGTTCTCAAACGGGAAGTCCCCAGCGGGCGTGCTCTACCTTGACGCAGCGGTCCATCACTACTGTGAGGCCTGCCGCCTCGGCGATGTGCTGGGCTTCCTGGCTGACGATGCCGCTTTGCAGCCACAGTACTTTGGCACCAATGGCGACGGCATCGTGCGCGATGGGCGGGCAGTCGGCGGCGTTGCGAAACACGTCGACCATGTCCACCGCAAACGGAATTGCGCGCAAGTCGGGGTAGCACTTCTCGCCCAGAATTTCGGCGCAGCGCGGGTTGACCGGCACCACGCGGTAGCCGTGCTGTTGCATGTACTTGGCGACGTAATGGGAGGCGCGCGCCGGGTTGTCGGAGAGCCCGACCACGGCCAGGGTGCGGGAACTGGTGAGAACACGCTGCAAGGTGGCGGCGTCGTTCATGGCAGACCGAAACGCACCTTCAGGCCGCGCTCATTTCACGCGCCGGGTCGTCGGCCTCAAGCACGCCTTTGGCCCAGGGGGCGAGTTTGGCGGTATCGGCACGCAGCACTTCTTGCTTGACCGCCAGAATCTGCGCCGGGTGCATGGAAAACGTCCGCAAGCCCAGGCCCAGCAACAAGCGAGTGAGCGCCACATCACCGGCCATTTCGCCGCACACTGCCACCTCTTTGCCCTGGGCGCGACCGGCGGCAATGGTGTCGGCCACCAGCCGCAGCACAGCCGGATGCAGGGGGTCGTACAAGTGGGCGACGGATTCGTCGGCGCGGTCGATGGCCAGCGTGTACTGGATCAGGTCGTTGGTGCCGATCGACAGAAAATCAAAATACTTCAGGAACAGCGGCAGGCTCAACGCTGCGGCGGGAATCTCGATCATGGCGCCGATCTTGATCGGACCGTAGGGCACGCCCCGGTTGTCGAGCATGGCGCGGGCGTGGTCGATGTGGGCCAGCGTCTGGCGAATCTCGCGCGCGTGCGCCAGCATGGGCACCAGCAGGTGCACCTGGCCGTGGACCGCAGCGCGCAGGATGGCGCGCAACTGGGTGAGGAACATGGCCGGGTCGGCCAGGCTCCAACGGATGGCGCGAAGGCCCAGCGCCGGGTTGAGGTGGGCGGCGTCGTGCAGCGACTCGTCGAGCGGCTTGTCGGCCCCCACATCCACGGTGCGGATGGTCACGGGCAGGCCCTTCATGCCTTCAACTGCGCGCTTGTAGGCCTGGTACTGCTCTTCTTCGTTGGGCAAGCGCCCCTGGCGCCCCATGAACAGGAATTCGCTACGAAACAGCCCCACGCCCAAGGCCCCAGCATTGAGCGCACCGGGAGCGTCTTCGGGCATTTCGATGTTGGCCAGCAGGTGGACTTTTTCGCCATCGAGCGTGACCGCCGGGGTGTGCAGCAGGCGCTGCAGGCGGCCGCGCTCCAACTCGCCTTGGCGCTGCTTGAACCCATACTCGGCCAGGATGATGCTGGAGGGGTCGACGATCACCACACCGGCGTCGCCATCGATGATCACCCAGTCGTCCTGGCGCACCAGTTGGCTGGTGGTGCGCGCACCGACCACTGCCGGAATGTCCATGCTGCGCGCCACAATGGCAGTGTGTGAGGTGCGCCCGCCCACGTCGGTGATGAAACCGGCAAACACGCTTTGCTTGAACTGCAGCATGTCGGCGGGTGAGAGGTCGTGGGCAATCAGAATCAAGGGCACGTCCACGGTGTCGTCGAGCAGCAAATCCTGCTGCGACGGCTTGCGCGTGGCGCGCTGCTGCTGGTGGTGCGCGACCAGCGACGGGCCCACCCCCTTCATGGCGCGCAGGATGCGCTCGACGATCTGCTCGAGGTCGGCCTTGCGCTCGCGCAGGTACTCGTCCTCCATCTCGTCAAACTGGCGCGCAATCACTTCGAGTTCGGTGGTGAGCGCCCATTCGGCGTTGTACAGGCGGTCGGTGATCCAGTGCTTTACGCCGCTGATGAGTTCGCCGTCTTGCAGCAGCATCAGGTGCACATCGAGCAGCGCGCCGAGTTCGTGCGGTGCTTCCTTGGGGCCCATGTGGGTGATGCTTTGCTGCATGCGGTGGATTTCGTCCACCACCATGTCGCGTCCGGCGCGCAGGCGGTCAATTTCTGCGGCAACTTCGTGCGCTTCGATGAAGTAGTGCGCCACATCCACCCGGCTGGAGGCCACCAGCACGGCACGCCCTATGGCGACGCCGCGCGAGACAGCCAGCCCGTGGATGGCAAACGTCATGCCTTACTCGCCTTCGCCAAACTTGTCGGCGATCAGGGCCAATAGGGCGTCCATCGCCTCCTGGGCACGTTCGCCCTCGGTGTCAATCTTGACTTCGCTGCCAATGCCAGCGGCGAGCATCATCACGCCCATGATGCTTTTGGCGTTGACGCGGCGCTCGCCCCTGGTCATCCAGACTTCGCACGGAAAGCTGCCCGCCAGCTTGGTCAGCTTGGCCGAAGCCCGGGCGTGCAAGCCCAATCTATTGCTGATAGTCGTGGTGGTTGTGATCATTTGCTTTCCTCGCCTGATTTTGCGGCGCCGTCACGGCCACCTGCATGATGCACTGCGCGCCCCCGGCCAGGGCGCGCGCCACCAGCACATCAAGCGGCTCATGCCGGTAGTTCACAGTGCGCAGCAGCATCGGCAGGTTGACGCCGGCCACCAGTTTGGAGTGCACGCCGTCCACCAGCTTCTGGGCCACGTTGCAGGGGGTGGCACCAAAAACGTCGGTCAGCACCAGCGCGTTGGGTGTGCCCAGTTGCACCAGCAGCGCTTGCGCGTGGGCCAGGGTGTGTCCGGTGGCTTCGTTGGCGGGCACGTCATGCGCAAGTACGCCCGCGTCGGCCTCGGGGTACACGTGCAGCACACAGGCGCGCAGGGCGCTTGCCAGTGGTGCATGGGCGATGATGAGAATGCCGGTGTTCATGGTGCGGGGGCTAATTATCGCGTCCCTTTGCACGCAAAAAGTGGAAATAGGCGGCGATACAACACAAACCAAAAATCCCCAGCGCCCCACGGTAAGCCAGCGTTTCGGCACAACCCAGCGCACGCAGTCCATCAACGGTCAGGCCCACGCCCCACTGCACCGCGAAAACGCCGCAAAAGAGCACGAGGTTGTAGGCCGACAAGGCGCGTCCGGCCAACTCCGCAGGAAAGGCCAGCGCTACCGAGGGCTGGGCAAACGAGCAGACCGTGCTGGTGACGCAATACAGCAGCAACAGCATGGTCGACCAGGCCCCAAAGGTGTCGCCAGCGAGCGTCAAAACGGCAAGCCAGACGACGCTGCACGGGATGCCGTAGGTCAGCAGCCGGTCGGTGGTGACGCCATTCTTGGCGAGCCAGGGGTTCACATAACCCCAGAACAAAAAGGTAGCGAGCATCGCCACGTTGATCCAGAACATGCCGGTGGCGGCTTGCATGGCGCTGTAGCCGCCGACCTTGACCATCCAGGGCGTGGCCCACAGCGTCTGCAGGGCAATCATGCCGCCGTAGTTGACAAAACCCAGCGGTGCCAGGCGGCGGAAATAGGGGTTGCGCCAAACCTGCGCGTAGCCCGGCGCTACTGCGGAGTTGGCTGGCTGAACGCCAGCGGCGGTGTTCCAGGCAGGCAGCTGCCAGGCCATGAGCAGCATGGCCAGCGCCACCAGCGCGCCCATGCCAAAAAACAAGGGCCGCCAGCCAAACACCGGCAGCAGCCACTGCACCGGCAGCGTGGCCGCCACCATCCCGAAGGCACCGACCATCAGCATCCACGAGTTGGCGCGCATCTGGTTGGCCGGCGCGTACCAACGCCGGTAGGCGGTGAGCGGCGCCATCAG
>CAIPBW010000033.1 GCA_903863395.1 uncultured beta proteobacterium | reverse complement strand
GGGTTGACCTTGTCGGGCACATCCGCCTGGTACCAACTCTGGCGATAGGCCAGTTTGTCGGCGCGAATCTGCGCGTGCAATGCAGCGCGCGGCGCACGCGCCGCTCCGGATGCCCTCAGCGCCAAAAGCAATTTGCCCAGCACCGCCGCAGCGTCTGCGGCAATGCCGACCTTGGCCGGGTAGTTGGCCCCAATGGTGGTGGGGTTGATGTCGATATGGATCAGGTTCTCGGGCACCACTGCGCCAAAGCTGCCAGTGGCAATCTCGGCAAAGCGCGTGCCCACCGCAAGCAGGCAGTCGCAGCCTTCAAACGCATGGCGCGCCGCGGGCACGGCTGATGCACCAAAGCCAAAGCCCACGTGCAACGGGTGCTGGGCCGGAAAAGAGGATAGCCCCTGCAAGGTAGTGGCCACCGGCGCATCCAGCCACTCGGCCACGCCCTGCACCTGCGCGAGCGCATCACGCGAGCCCCAACCAACAAACAGCGCCGGGTTTTTGGCGGCGCGCAGCAGGGCCACAGCGCGTGCGATCTCGTCATCACACTGCAGCGCCACCGCAGCGGGTGCGGTGTAGCGCGGCAAGTCGCCCACCGCGCCGGTAAACATCAGGATGTTGACCGGGATTTCAATGAACACCGGACCGGGCTCGCCCGAGGTGGCAATGCGGTACGCCTCAAACAGCGTGGACACCACCTGCGCATGGCTCTCGACCTTGAACGTCGCCTTGGTCAGTCCGCCCATGAACTTGTGCATGTCCAACTGGTGCAGTTGAAACTGGTAGGGCACATCGGTGCGCGGGCCGCCGCTGATGACCAGCATCGGCACGCCGTCAAGAAAGGCCTCGCCAATGCCGCTGCTGGCATGCGTCAGCCCGGCAGCGGGCACCACCGTGAGCACGCCAATGGAATCGCTCAAACGGCTGATAGCGTCGGCCATGAACGCGCCGCCGCCCTCGTGCGTCACCAATACCGGCGTAATGCTCTGGGAGTTGTTGAGTTCGTCGTACAACTCCGTCGTGTGCACCCCCGGAATGCCGAAGGTAAAACGCGCGCCGATCTGTTCGAGCGCATAGGTTGCCAGCCAGGCACCGGTCTTGTTCATGTTGCTGTCTCCGCCGTAAGTTGTTTGTTACGCCGCTTGCACGATGGCCTTGGCCGCGATACGCGCAGAGAGTATGCATCCGCCCAGGAACGTGCCCTCCAGCGCGCGCAGGCCGTGCAGGCCGCCGCCGCCAAAGCCGGCAGCCTCGCCCACCGCGTACAGGCCGGTAATGGGCTCGCCCTGTGCATTGAGGGCGCGGCTGCTGAGATCGGTCTGGATGCCGCCCAGGCTCTTGCGGCTGGTGATGAATTCGCGGATGGCAATCAGCGGAAGCGCGCTCGCGTCGGAGGCAATTGGCTGGTACTTGCACAACCGGGCGCGGTCACCACGGTACTGGCGCAAGGCGGCCAATCGGCGCAATTGCTCGTCGTTCATGAATTTCTCGCCGCGCGCGATGGTGGCGTCGTAGTGGCTAACGGCATCGGTCACCGCCGACAACTGCACCGCCTTGTCGCCCTGCAGCGCGTTCATTTTTTCCACCAGTTCGGGCAGCGTGGGTGCGACCACAAAGTCCTGGCAGTTGGTCATCATGTCGTTGACCAGCCAGCGGTTGCCCAGCAGGATGTCGCGCAAAAAGGCGAACAGTTTTTTGTCGCGAATTGAGGGGTTGAATTCGGCCCCCGAAATCGCCAGTTCCTTGAGTGCAATGCGCTGGTTGAGCACCTGCCACGAGTAGGCGCGCTCCTGGGCGCAAATATCGGTCACCAGACGACGCGTATCAAAGCCCGAGACCAGCGGCTGCGGCCCCATGCGCTCACCACGCCAGTTGAGCCACAGCGCCGAGCGCGATGGCACCAATGACAAACCGTGGTTGGGCTTGCGCGGGCGCGGATGGTGCACGCCCGCAGCGTAGTTCCACATCTTGTCGAGGTGGGTGAGTTTGCCGCCTACTTGCTCCACCGCATGGTGCAGGGTTCCGTCGGCAAAGCGGTGCGAGCCATTGAGGATCACTTCGGGCGGCTTGTTCCAGTCCGCATGCCAGTGCTTGCGCACCATCTCCATACTGCCATTGATGCCGCCGCTGGCCACCACCACTTGATCGGCGTGCGCCTCGAATTCGGCACCTGTAGCTTCTTCACGCCCCTGCACGCCGCAGACGCGACCATTCTGCTGCGTAACGCTTTCCACCCGGTGCCCAAAGCGCAGGGTCAGCTTGTTGGCGTTGCGGTGGCCCAGCAGTGCGACATTGAGGCAGTGCGCCAGTTCCTGCCCGGTGCCCCACACCAGGTGAAAGCGCGGCAGCGAG
>CAIPBW010000032.1 GCA_903863395.1 uncultured beta proteobacterium | reverse complement strand
TTCACCCGCATTGCAAACGCATTTGGAGCGGCACCGGGCCTTGCTGGGCTTGTTCAATGGCGGCGTTTTCATGACCGATGCACGGGCCACTGTCGTGGCCGATGCGCCGCTCTCGGCCAAACGGCTTGGCATTAACTACATGGACAGGGGTGCTTTTTCCGCTGCGCTGAAACTGGGCAAGGCCGGAGTGGGCCGCCCGGTGCTTGGCAAGGCGCTCAAGACTCCGGTCTTTTCCATGGTGGTACCCATTCGCAATCACAAGGGTGAGGTGATTGGCACCCTCGCAGGGGTCATCAACCTGGGCATCCGCAGTTTTGTGGACAAGATTGCAGAGCACAGCTTCGGCGCAGGGGGCGGTTTCATCCTGATGGCACCCGAGCACGGCATCATCGTTACGGCCACCGACAAGAGCCGGATGCTCCAGGCACTGCCCCCCACCGGCGTCAACACCATGCTGGACCGCTACCTGCAGGGATTTGAGGGCCATGGCTTCAGTACCAACTCGGCGGGTATCGCGGTGATTTCTTCTGCCAAGGCCATTCCCGCTGCCCAATGGGTGCTGATTGCAACTGAGCCCTTGCAAGCCGCTTTTGCCCCGATTGCGGCAACGCAAAATCGGTTGATCGTCGCCGCCTTGCTCATGACGCTGCTGGCAGTTGCCTTGACCTGGCTGGTGGTGCGGCGTCAGTTGTTGCCCCTGACCGTTGCCACCAGCAACTTGGTCAGCCGTTCGGTTGCCAATCTCCCTCTGGAACCACTGCCCGTGTCCAGTCACGACGAGGTGGGAGAACTTGTTTCCGGCTTCAACCATTTGCTCAGCACCTTGGGCGAGCGCGAAGCGCGCCTGCGCCGCAGCGAAGCATCGGTGCGCGCCATCATCGATTCGGTCGATGCCGAAATTGCCGTGCTCGATTCTGCCGGGGTGATTGTGGAGATGAACCAGCCCTGGCGCCAATCGGTGCAGGACCATGTGCTCACGCACCAGGGCCACACCTTGCCGGCGGATATTGGCCGCAACTACCTCTGGTCGCTGCGGGCAGACTCCACCGGCATGTCCGAGGCACAGGCAACCACGGCGCTGGAGGGCATCGAGTCTGTGCTCAAGGGCCAGCAACCCCGCTTCATCATGGAATACACCGTTGACCTGGCCGACGGACCGCACTGGTTTCATCTGGTTGCTAGTCCCTTGGGTGCCGATCAGCCGGGGCTTGTGATCTCGCGCACCGACATTACCGGCCATGTGCAGGCACGCCAGGCGCAGGTGGACGACCAGGCCATGTTTGCCCAGTTCATCGACCACCTGCCCGCAGCGGCTTTTGTGACTGATTTGACGGGCAAATTCCTGCATGTCAACTCCTATGCGCAGCAGTTTGTTTTTGGTGCCAACACCCATGAGCTTGACCATCGCGCCGATTTCAACCCGTTCGCAATGCAAAGAATGGCGCTCCAGGACCGGCGCGCGCTCAAGGGCGGCTACCAGACGATTGAAGAAGAAGTGCTGGGCGCCAACGGCACCGTCGGGGTGTACCAGTCGCACCTTTTCCTGATCGAGCGCCAAGGCCGGGTGCCGCTGATGGGTTGCATTGCGCTGGACATCACCGAGCGCAAGCACATGGACGGCGAACTGATTGCCGCCAAGCAAAGCGCCGAGCGTGCCAACAACGCCAAGTCGCGCTTTCTGGCTGCTGCCAGCCATGACCTGCGTCAACCGCTGGCGGCACTGTCTTTGTACGTTGAAGTGCTGCAAACCAAGGCCACGCCCAATACCGTTGACCTGGTCCACCGCATCGCGTCCTGCAGCGCCAACCTGTCGCGCCTGCTCAATGACCTGCTGGAGGTGAGCAAGCTCGACGCCGGTGTGGTCACACCCGCTTTGACGCGCTTTGCGCTCGACCCGTTCATGGACAACCTGGTGGCGCAGCATCTGCCAGAGGCTGACCGCAAGCATTTGCACCTGCGCTGGCGTAGCTCTGGTCGGCGGGTGTTTTCCGACCCTGCCTTGCTGCAGCGCATGGTGGGCAACCTGCTCACCAACGCGATCCGCTACACCGAGCACGGCGGCGTGCTAATGGGCTGCCGCCAGCACGACGGGCGCACCTGGCTTGAAGTCTGGGACACCGGCATGGGGATTGCATCCGACAAGCTTGAGGTGATCTTTGAGGAGTTCAGCCAGATCGAGTCGCATGGCAGCCCTGGCGGCAGTGGCCTGGGCTTGGCTATCGTGGCCAAGACTGCGGCGTTGTTGGGGCTACAGATCCGTGTACGCTCGCGGCCTGGGCGCGGCTCGATGTTCGCCATCGAGCTGCGCGCAGGCCGCGAGAGCGCCCAGCCCGCCCAGCCCGCCCAGCCCGCCCAGCCCGCCCAGCCCGCCCAGCCCGCCCAGCCCGCCCAGCCCGCCCAGCCCGCCCAGCGCTTGCGCATTGCTTTGGCCGACGACAATGCCGAGGTGCTGCACGCCGTGGTCATGGCGCTGGAAAACGCGGGCCATGAGGTGGTGGCTGCCGCCAGCGGTGCCGCGCTGCTCTGGTCGCTTGGGGATGTCGCCCCCGACATCCTGATTACCGACTACCGGCTCTCGGAGCACGAAACCGGCATTGATCTGGTGGATGCTGCCCGAGCGAAGTTTGGTGCAGAACTACCCGCATTCATCATCACCGGCGACACCGATCCCGCCCTGATCCGCAGCATGACGCAAAAGGGCGTCGCCATCCTCTACAAACCGCTGCAGATGGACAACCTGCTGGCCTACGTCAGAGTGCTTACCGGGCAGGAGGCATGAACCACCGTTTCGTCACTGCGAGGAGCGAAGCGACGCGGCAGTCCATGCACTTTGGCTGTCATTGCAAGCGTTGCGCGGCAATCCATGCAGGCACAAAGACATGGATCGCCACGGCCTTCGGCCTCGCGATGACGAAAGGTCGTCATTGCGAGGAGCGTAGCGACGCGGCAATCCATGCTGGCACAAAGACATGGATCGCCACGGCCTTCGGCCTCGCGATGACGGGGTGGGGAGTGGCCTCGCGATGACGAGGGGGCGCGATGACGACCGCGTGCGTCGTGAATTCCGCAAAGATCAATAGGATGAAAAAGCTGCGCGTCCTGCTGGCCGACGACCACGATGCATTTCGC
>CAIPBW010000031.1 GCA_903863395.1 uncultured beta proteobacterium | reverse complement strand
TTCCAAAAAGAAGGTGATCTGGTTGCGCAACAACAGCACCCATGTCAGCCAGCAGCCAAACCCCAGCAGCACAGTGCGCCAGCGCTCAGGCCTTTCAAATGGGACACCGGTTGTGGTTAAGGCGATGGCCGCCAGGCAAAACGGCACCGCAACAATCAGATCGATAACGTAATGCTCACCAAGATACAAGGTGGCCAGCGCAACACACACGGTCATGGCCAGCATGACGATGCGTGACCATAATTTGGTGGGTGACTGCGTCCACAGAATCGAGGCCGCCAGCATCCAGCCAAAGTGCATCGAAGGCATGCCGTTTCGAGGGTTGGGGCCTACGCCACTAACCATTTCTAGTGCGTGCGCATCCGGTGTCAACAGCTTGGACACAAAACTCTCGGGGCCAAAAACGTACTTGGGCCCCGTAATGGGGAAAAAATGATAGGCGATTAGTGCGCAAACCGTCATGCCAACCCATAGCAACAGTGCATTCGGAAGATGGTCGTCTTTGCCTCCCAGTTGGACGATGCTCACTGCGAGTAATCCGAGCGGCGTCAGGCCATAGGCAAGTCGAATCAACTCGGCGAAACCCGGAATGAAATCTACCATTTGAATGAGCACTGGCGAAATATTCCAGCCCGCAGCGGCATCGAATTTCAAGGCATAGAGGTCATAGGTCTGGGGATGCAACGACACGGTGAAATGTAGTGCTGACGGGGGAACTAAAGAAAACAGCAACATCAACAGGAGTAGCCATCGAAGATTGCGCTCATAGTCGCCATCCGCATCCTGTTCTGGGCGCCAAGCCCGCCACATCAGCGCCGCCAGAGCAGGCAAACCCATGCCGATGTCGAACAATCCAACTACACCGAGCTCTGCGTCACCATACAGTCCAATGTTCAATTCGGAATGCACGAGTAACCACAAACAAAACGTTGTAACAGGCCATGCAAAGAGCATTGCGCGTTGAACCCGAGGACTCGGCCCGGACCCCCAGAACAATCCGGCAGCGATCAACGCATACCCCTCGAACACACCCACCAAGTTTCGCGAAGATGGGTTGGAAAAAAGAGGTACATATTGCTGTCCTGGCCAACTGCTTAAACCCAGAGCTGCGCACAGAAATAGCAACGCTACCGCCACCCCGAAAATAATCGCTGATCGGTGCGTGTCTCTCATATCTTTTGAATCCATGTCGCCCACATCTGCACAGCAAATTATGTTGAATAACCGCACGACTACAACTCAAACGCGAATATCAATCCGGGAAACGTCGCAATTCATGTGACACAAATGAAAAGAGCCTCTAGTTAGAGGCTCTTTCAAGCATACCGCGTATATCGGCATGCCAAGTCGTCGCAAGATTTTACTTGCAGCTTGACGGCCGATATTTGGCGTTGATATCTCCACTGCAAGCCCAGTTCAACACTCCACCACCAGCGTCCGTTGGAGTGAGCGTAATGGTGCCACCCGAAAGCCCGGTAATAGCGGCCTGACTAGTTGCAGTGATGACACCACCGGACTGCGCGACACTAGCCACATTGGTCGTGCTTTGCGTTGCCAGAGTCAGCGAAGCTGCAGCAGGCAGCGCGCCATTTACCTGGAAGAACTCAGCAACAGCTGTCTTGCCGCCAGCAGCAGCAAGCATCACTTCAGTGGCCTTTGCCCGCACGGTGTAATCCTGGTAAGCCGGCAAAGCGACGGCGGCCAAAATACCGATGATGGCAACGACGATCATCAGTTCGATCAGGGTGAAACCCTTTTGCATAGAACGCTTCATGTACAGCTCCTTGGTTAAAAAAACGGACCCCACCCCATCAGCAGGTTTCGTGCCACGGATTCTAGGGAGCTAAAGCGCGCTGCGCGCGGTCTTAGGGGACGAAATTGCGACAATGTGTGACAAAGCCGGGGCGGGTTTGGTCACATGGCCGCAAGGGCTGACATTTTTTGTCAGCCCCGCGCAACTTACTTGATGCACACCGAGCGCACCATCTTCAGGTCGGTGAGACCCATCATGATTTTTTCCATGCCGTCCATCTTCAGGGTGCGCATGCCGCCTTCGACCGACTGGGCAAACAGCTCGGCCACGCGCGCGCGCTCCTGGATGAGTTTTTTTACCGGGTCGTCGGCCACCAGCAGTTCGTGCAAACCGACGCGGCCCTTGTAGCCCGTCTTGTTGCACTTGTCGCAGCCCACCGCCTTGTACAGGCGCAGCTCGCCGTTGACGCCATAGGTCTGGCGCCAGCCATCGACCAGCTTTTTGGTCTCGCCCGCATAGTCCAGCGTCCAAGCTTTGGAGTGGCGCAGCTCTTCGGCGTATTCGGCGGCAAACAGGCGCAGCTCCTCGGCGTCGGGCACATACGAGGTCTTGCAGTCGCACAGGCGCTTGGCCAGGCGCTGGGCCAGGATGCCCAAGAGCGCGTCGGCAAAGTTGAACGGGTCCATGCCCATGTCCATCAAGCGCGTGATCGACTCGGGCGCCGAGTTGGTGTGCAGGGTGGAAAACACCAGGTGGCCGGTAAGCGACGCTTCGACGCCCATGGACACTGTTTCTTTATCGCGCGATTCGCCCACCATGATGATGTCGGGGTCGGCGCGCAAAAAGGCACGCATGATCAGCGCAAAGTCGATTCCTGCCTTTTTGTTGATCTGCACCTGGCGCAAGCCCTTTTGCGTGATTTCCACCGGGTCTTCGGCGGTCCAGATTTTGGTGTCGGGCGTGTTGAGGAATTTGAGGATCGAGTGCAGCGTGGTGGTCTTGCCCGAGCCGGTGGGGCCGCACACGTAGAACAGGCCGTAGGGTTTGCTCACCGTGGCTTCCAGCCGCGCCTTGTTGTGGGGAGTGAGGCCCAGCTTGTCCAGCGGAATGGGCTCACCTGCGGCCAAAATCCGCATTACCACGTCTTCCACGCCCCCGGCCGAGGGGATGGTGGCCACGCGCAGTTCGATGTCGAGCGGCCCATATTTCTTGAACTTGATCTTGCCGTCCTGCGGCTTGCGCCGCTCGGAGATGTCGAGGTCGCACATGATCTTCAGGCGCGTGACCATGGCCTGGCGAAAATGCGCCGGCACTTCCACATAAGGGATCAGGCTGCCGTCGATGCGGAAACGGATGCCGGTCTTGAACTTGCCCGGCATCGGTTCGATGTGAATGTCCGACGCCTTCTGGTTGTAGGCGTCGATGATGACCTTGTTGACGAACTTGACCAGCTCGTTGTCAGCCGCGGCCGACTCCAGTGAGTCGTCGTTGCTGCCGTCGTCCATGGGTGCGCTGTCCATGCCGGCCAGCAACTCGTCCACGGTGGTGCCATCGGCTACTGCGCCAAACAACTGCGCCATGCTGTCGTGAAATTCGGCATGCGTGGTGACGCGGTAGGCAAATTTGGTCACGCGCGGAAACACCTGCGGCACCACGCGCGAGCCGCGCACTGCCTCGGGGTCCAGGCACATGATGACCAGGCCCTCGGGCGACTCTTCCAGCGGAATCCAGCCCTGCTCGGTAATGAATTCGCGCTTGAGTGCGCCGTGCAGCATTTCCGAGCGGACGCGCCCCGGGTTGAACGGCTCGTAGGGCACGCTGAAAAACTTGGCCAGCGATGCGCCCATTTGCTGCGGCTTGATCTTGTAGTGGGCGATCAGCAGGTGCTCCACATGGCGGCCTTCTTCGCGCGCGTCCTGGATGCACTGGGTGAGCTCGGTTTCGGTTAGCACGCCGTCACTGACCAATCCGTCGTACTTGGTGGCGCGCTTGAGCGGCGTGATGGTTGCCGCTTCCTTGGTCCGCCGGCGGATCGCCGTGGCCAGCGTCTTGCACAGCTCGGAGACGCCATCCATCTCCAGGTCGCCAAACGGCTCGTCGCTCTTGTTGTTGATCACCTGCAGCACCCCGTGGAGTGCGTCGCCATTCAGAATGGGTGCCACCAGCATCTGGCGCGTGCGGTAGCCCGAGCGCTTGTCCACCACCTTCAGGAACGCCAGCGACGGGTGAATTTGCTTGAGCGCATCGTCGTCGTACACGTCGGGCAGGTTGAGCGGCTTGCGGCTGAAGGCGGCATAGCCGGCAATGCTTTGTGGCGTGATCGGCAGCTTCAGGTCGCTGCTGCTATTGAGCCCCGTTTTGACCTTGGACACGATGGCGGTCTGGTCTTCGTTGACGACGTAGAGCGTCAAGCGGTCGGCGTTGAGCAGTTTGCAGATGTCCTGGCTGGTTTCGAGCATGATCTGCTCGACGTTTTCGGTATCGTGAATGCGCGCCGTGACCTGGTGCAACTGGCGGTAGAACAGCGCTTCAAACGTCACGCCGCGCTTGTCGGACGGGAGTTTTTGCGACTCAAAAAAAGCCTGCTCGGGCGATTGATCAGGCGCAACTGCGGTCAGCCTGGCATTCATATTTCAAACTCCTGCCCAATGCGCAACCAGCGAATGTCGTGGGTGACGTTGGGGCCGAACGGTTGGGTTTGGTCAAAGCGCTGAATCTCGGCCATGATGAGCTCGGTTTCAGCCGGTTTGGTGTGCGTAATGTAGATCGGATAGTTCTGGCCCTTGGCAATGGTGTCAAGCTCTTCCGCCAGCGCCGTGGGTGAGAGATGCAGGCTGCGCCGCGCCAGCTCGCGCTCGCGGTTGCTGAACGCGGTTTCAATCACCAGCATCGCCACGTTGAGCTGGTTGAGCCGCTTCCACAGCGCCGGATTGCGCTCGGTGTCACCGGTAAACACCCAGCAGCCGCCACCGGCCGAGATGGAAAACCCGGCCGCCGCCACCGTGTGCACGGCGGGCAGCACTTCCACCTGCTTGCCCAGCACCTCCAGGCTTTGGCCCACGCGTATTTCCTCAAAACGGATGAACGGTGCCTCGGGGCTGGGAATGCAGGTGAAGTCCGGCCAGATGATGTTGTTGAAGATGTGCTGCTTGAGCGCCGCAATGGTTCCGCCCAGCGCATAGACCTTGAGCGGCTCCTTGCGTTGCGCCGCAATCGCATCCACCATCAGGGGCAGCGCAGCCACATGGTCCAGGTGCGAGTGGGTCAGCAGCACGGCGTCGATGCGGCCCATTTCTTCCAGCGTCAAATCGCCCACACCGGTGCCGGCATCGACCAGGATGCTGCCGTCAATCAGGAACGAAGTGGTCTTGCAGTCCTTTGCAATTGCGCCCGAACAACCTAATACGCGTACTTTCACAGCCGGTGCCTCATTTGGTTTCGAAGTTGGTTGCGCCGTCCCACTGTGGGTCAAACGGCAGCATCCGCATGGAGGCTACCCGATCTGCGTAAAGTTGGTAAAGATATTTTTTTGCGTTCATACGCATCAGGTTGATCAGTAGCACGTCGGCCTGGTCCCAATTTTGCGCCCGATAGGCCTTGATAAACGCGTTCCAGGTCTTCAATTCGGTTGCGGCTTCTTCGCCCAGGCGGTTGGCGGGTGCCATTGGCCAGAAGATGGCCACGGCCTGCTCCTTGCCCTTGACGCGCACCCGGTCCAACTCCTGCCAGGCAAAGTCGGGGGAGAGTTTGCGCGTTGATTCGCTCACCACAATGTCCACACCGTAGGCCTTGGACAAGCCTTCCAGGCGCGAGCCCAGGTTGACCGCGTCGCCAATCACGGTGTAGGCACGCCGGATGTTGGAGCCCATGTCGCCCACGCACATCATGCCGGTATTGAGGCCGATGCCGATGCCGATTTCGGGCAAACCACGCTCGCGGTGATCGCGGTTGATGTCGCGCACGGCATTGGCCATTTCCATCGCCGACTTGACCGCCAGATGCGCGTGCTCGGACGTTTCCACCGGCGCGCCCCAGAAGGCCATGACGCAGTCGCCCATGTATTTGTCGATGGTGCCCCGGTTGGAGCGGATGATGCTGGTCAGGCGGCTGAACACCCCGGTGAGCAACTCCTGCAACTGCAGTGGCTCCATGCGCTCGGACATTTTGGTGAAGCCGCGCATGTCGCAAAACATCACCGTCAGTTCACGGTTGCTGGCCTGCATGTTGTAGGCGTCGGGGTCTTTCACCATTTCATCCACCAACTCGGGCGGCACGTAGGTGCCAAACAGGTTGGCCAAATCGCGCTTGGAGCGGCTCTCGACAAAATAGCCGTAGCTCATGTTCAGGCCAAACGCCGTGAGTGACAGGCTGATGGCTGCGGCCAGCGGCAACACCAGCCCATGAAAGGCGTACAGCCAAAAGTTCAGCCCCACCAGCAGCGCCAGCACCCCCACGCTCAGCGCCACTGCGCGCAGCGCCGACAGCATCGGTAGCCCCAGGGCAAGCACCAATCCCGCCAAGGTGAGCAGTGCAAAGTCGTAACCCGCCGCATAGTCGGGTTTGATCAGCATTTTGTTATCTAGCAAGCCGGAAATCAGATTGGCGTGCAATTCCACCCCGGGATAGGCCTCGCCCACGGGAGTGGTGCGCAAGTCCATCAGGCCGGGTGCGGTGGTGCCAATCAGGATGATCTTGTCTTTCAAGCTGAGCGCCGGTACCCGGTTGGCCAGCACGTCAGCCGCCGACACATAGCGGAACGCAGCGCCATTGGCTCCACCGGGGCCACGAAACGGAAACAGCGCCGCAACCCGCTCGTCCACTGCAATACCCATCGACTTGCCACCCTGCGTGAGCAGCACGCGGTCCATGGCCTGCAGATTGCGGGACAGGAATCTTTCATTGCTGAACCCCGGCGCCACGGCCGGGTTGCCGGTCAGGCCCCGGAACATGGCC
>CAIPBW010000030.1 GCA_903863395.1 uncultured beta proteobacterium | reverse complement strand
TGCGCCGGTGACCTTGCCGGTTTCGTCGTGCTGGTCTTCGACTTCGTGCGGCCAGAAGTACTCGATGCCACCCTTGTCGCCCCTGCGCGAGTAGATGTGGTTGAGCACCATGCCTTGCGTGAGCAGCCGGGTGAAGGGCTCGTCGATCTTGATCAGGTCGAGGTCGCGCATCACCTTGGTCCAGAAGCGCGCATACAGCAAGTGCAGAATCGCGTGTTCGATGCCGCCGATGTACTGGTCCATCGGCATCCAGTATTCGGCACCACCGGCCACCATGGCTTCCTGGTTGTGCGGGTCGCAGTAGCGCATGTAGTACCAGCTTGAATCGACAAAGGTGTCCATGGTGTCGGTTTCGCGCCGCGCGCTTTGGCCGCAGACGGGGCAGACCACACCGGCATGAAAGCCCTCGTGCTTGTGCAGCGGGTTGCCGGTGCCATCGGGCACGCAGTCCAGCGGCAGCACCACCGGCAGGTCTTTCTCGGGCACGGGCACGGCACCATGGGTGGCGCAGTGGATGATGGGAATGGGCGTGCCCCAGTAGCGCTGGCGGCTCACCCCCCAGTCGCGCAGACGCCAGGTGGTGCGCTTTTCGCCCAGGCCCAAGACCTGCAGCGCATGCGCTACCGCATCCACTGCCTCCTTGTACGACAGGCCGCTGAACACGTCGGAGTTGACGGTGACGCCGCGCTGCTTGTCGGCATACCAGTCCTGCCAGACGTCGTGGTCGTAGCGCAGTCCGTCCACATGCACCACATCGTGGATGGCAAAGTTGTACTTCTTGGCAAAGGCAAAATCGCGCTCGTCGTGCGCGGGCACACCCATCACCGCGCCATCGCCATAGCCCATCAGGACGTAGTTGCCCACCCAGACGTCGATCAGGCGACCGGTGAGCGGGTGGGTGACCTGCAGCCCGGTGGGCATACCCAGTTTTTCCTTGAGCGCCAGTTCGGCCTCGGTGGTGCCTCCGGCCTTGCATTCTTCAATAAAGGCCGCCAGCCGCGCGTTGCCTTGCGCTGCGTGCTGCGCCAGCGGATGCTCGGGCGCAATGGCGCAAAACGTCACCCCCATGATAGTGTCGGCGCGGGTGGTAAACACGTACATGCGCCCGTCGCCAATGAGCTGACCGGCGTTGTCCTGGATGTCGTGGGTGAAGGCAAAGCGCACGCCTTCGCTCTTGCCGATCCAGTTTTCCTGCATCAGTTTGACGCGCTCGGGCCAGCCCGGCAGTGCGTCCTGCACCTGGGTGAGGAGTTCCTGCGCGTAGTCGGTGATCTTGAAGTAGTAGCCCGGGATCTCGCGCTTTTCTACCGTTGCGCCGGTGCGCCAGCCCTTGCCGTCAATCACCTGCTCGTTGGCCAGCACGGTCTGGTCCACCGGGTCCCAGTTGACCACCTGGGTCTTGCGGTAGGCAATGCCATTTGCCAGCATTTTCAGGAACAGCCACTGGTTCCACTTGTAGTAGCTGGGGTCGCAGGTGGCGACTTCGCGGCTCCAGTCGATGGCCAGCCCGATGGCCTGCATCTGCGCCTTCATGGTGGCAATGTTGTCGTAAGTCCATTGCGCTGGGGGTACGCCGTTTTTGAGGGCGGCGTTTTCTGCGGGCAGACCAAAGGCGTCCCAGCCCATGGGCATGAGCACGTTGTAGCCGTTCATGCGCAGGTAGCGCGTGAGCATGTCGTTGATGGTGTAGTTGCGCACATGGCCCATGTGCAGTTTGCCGCTGGGGTAGGGCAGCATCGAGCAGGCGTAGTACTTCTTCTTGGAAGTGTCCTCCGTAACCCGGTAGGCATTGGCGCCATTCCACAAGGGTTGCGCCCAATGGGTCTGGGCGGCCTTTTCAACGTCGAGGTGCTGGTATTTGTCTTGCATCGGTGGTGGGGCGGCCCCGTGGCAGCCCATAGAAAACGTGGAGGGAACTGGAGCGATTTTAGGCGCTGGGCGGGTCAACGGCGATCAGGGGACGGCAGTTCGGCCACAAATCCGATGCGGTACAGCCCCGCCTTGTGCGCCAGACCCATGACTTCGACTACCCGGCCGTAAGGCACCTGGGCGTCGGCGCGCAATTGCACTTCGGTTTCGGGCTGGCGTTGCGCCGTGGTCTGCAGCGCCAGTGCCAACGCCTGCTCCTGCAGCGCCTGGTCGTTGAGGAACACCTGGCCGTCCTTGTTGATGGACAGCGTCACGAACGCCGGTTCGGTCATGCTGCTGGTGCCTTCGGAGCGCGGCAAATCGACCTTGACCGCGCCCACCAGCAGCGGCGCGGTGAGAATGAAAATGACCACCAGCACCAGCATCACGTCCACCAGCGGCGTGACGTTGATCTCGCTCATCGGCTGCGCACCGGGTTGGCGTTCAAGGCGGCCAAAGGACATGCTAGTGGCTCCTGCGGCGCTCTGTGTTTGCGCTCATGCGCCGGGCCCACCGGTCAGCAGCAGTTCGCGCACGTCCCGGGCAAAGCCTTCGAGGTCGGCCTCAATGCGGCTGATCACGCGCCCCATCACGTTGTAGCCCAGCACGGCCGGAATGGCCACGGCCAAACCGGCTGCCGTCATGATGAGCGACTCGCCCACCGGGCCGGAAATCTTGTCGATGCTGATTTGCCCGGCCCCGGCAATGCCGATGAGCGCGTGGTAGATGCCCCAGACCGTGCCCAGCAGACCAACAAACGGCGCGGTGGCTCCGACCGTGGCCAGCAGCACCTGGCCCCATTGCAGTTTGAGCAGCCCGGCGTGAAGGGCGTCACGCAGCACACGGGTCAGGCGTTGCCCAGCGTCGCCCGCCGCTGCCAGCGTACCGGCGTGGTGGGTCTGGGTGGCTTCCACCAGTGGGACCACCAGCGCTTCGCGGTCGAAGGCGCGCATGGTGCGCAGCCCCTCGTCGAGGTTGGGAGCCTGCCAGAACGCGGCGGTGGCACGCGCCACGTCGTGCAGTGCACGCCGCAGCAGCCAGGCCTTCCACAGAATCACCACCCAACTGCAAACCGACATCGCCAGCAGCGCCAGCGCTACCGCGCGGCTGACGCCGTCGCCCTGAAACAGCAAATCCCAGATGCTCATCGCAGGCCGAGTACGTCAAACATGTCAAACAGGCCGGTCTTTTTCTCGGCCAGAAACCGCACCGCGCGCAGACTGCCCTGGGCATAGGTGGCGCGGCTAGAAGACTTGTGGCTGATTTCGATGCGCTCGCCGGTTCCGGCAAACAGCACTGTGTGGTCGCCGACAATGTCGCCGCCACGGATGGTGGCAAAGCCGATCGAGGAGGGGTCGCGCTCGCCAGTCACACCTTCGCGCGCATAGACGGCGCAGTCTTTGAGGTTGCGCCCCAGGGCGCTGGCGATGACCTCGCCCATCTTGAGCGCCGTGCCCGACGGCGCATCGATCTTGTGGCGGTGGTGCGCTTCGATGATCTCGATGTCGTAGCCGGTGGACAGGGCCTTGGCTGCCATTTCCAGCAACTTGAGCGTGACGTTGACGCCCACACTCATATTGGGTGCCAGCACGATCGGGATGTCTTTGGCCGCAGCGGTGATTTGGGCTTTTTGCCCCTCGTTGATGCCGGTGGTGCCGATCACCATTGCCACGCCGAGCGCACGGCACACGGCCAGGTGCTCCATCGTGCCTTCGGGGCGGGTGAAGTCGATCAGCACGTCGCTGTTGTGCAGGCCCTGATGCATATTGGACGTAATCACCACACCGGTGGATTGCCCGGAAAATGCACCGGCGTCCTGGCCGATAGCGGCGCTGCTGGGCATGTCCATGGCACCCGTCAAGCTGCAGTCGCTTGCGCTGCCAATAGCGTAAATCAGCATTTGCCCCATGCGGCCAGAGGCACCTGCAATTGCAATTCGATGGCTCATCTCAATTTGATCCTGATAGGGCCCTATTTGCCCACGGGCTCAAGGGGTGGGTAACTGGAGGGGGCTGTGACTGCGGGGCTGGGCGCGGGCGCGGGTTTGGGTGCCACCGGGAATGCACTCAAGGCCTCAGGGGTGGCTTCCAGCGGCGGAACAGCGCCTGTGGGCATCTTGGATTTGAGGGTGGCAACAAACTCGGCTTCGCTGGGCAACTCGTCCGACTCGATGCGCTCCAGCAGGTCGTTCTTGAAAAACACCGTGACCTTGCGCGACTGTGGTTCCACGCCCTGGCGCTTGAGGGTAAACACATAGTCCCAGCGGTTGGCATGGAACACGCTGGTCAGCAGGGCCGAGCCCAGCACGTCGCGCACCTGGGCGCGCGGCATGCCGATCTTGAGCGCCGCCACCTGTTCGCGTGTTACCACATTGCCCTGGACCACGTCCATGCGGTAGGGCGTGATGACGCTGGCAATGGAGGTACTTGCGCTATTGAAGCTGCCGCAACCCAGCAGCAACGCACTGCAACCGAGCGCAAGCAGGTAGACGCAATGACTGCGACGGGAGTGATCTGACATGGGTACTTACCAGGGATATGATCGCGTCATTGTAGCGGCAGGACCCTGCGCTGTGCCATGGGGCCTCTTCACTGGAAAGACCGTCGTGACCAACATCAACGAATTGAAAAGTACCGGCCTCAAGGCGACTGTGCCGCGTCTGAAAATCCTCGAGGTGTTCCAGCGCGGAGGCAACCGCCACATGACGGCCGAAGATGTGTTTCGCCTGCTGCTCCTGGAGCAGTCCGATGTCGGTCTGGCCACGGTGTACCGGGTGCTGACGCAGTTTGAGCAGGCCGGCATCCTGTGCCGCAGCCACTTTGAAAGCGGCAAGGCGGTGTACGAACTCAACGAAGGCCAGCACCACGACCACCTGGTCTGTCTGGACTGCGGCCGCGTGGAAGAGTTTTACGACGCCGAGATTGAGAAGCGCCAGCAACAGGTGGCCAAGACCAAGGGCTTTACCATCACCGACCACGCTCTCAGCCTGTACGCCACTTGCAACAAGCCGGATTGCCCGAACCGTACCTCTGAAATTTAGCGAAATCTTAGGTGCCGTGCACCATGGCTTTGCGGTGGCGCTCGACAAATTCCTGGTAGGTGTCGATGCCGCGCAACTGCAAAATGGTGTTGCGCACCGCGGCTTCCACCAGCACGGCGATGTTGCGCCCGGCCACCACCTGGATGACCACCTTGCGCACCGGGACGCCGAGCACGTCCTGCGTTAGCGGCTCGTAGGGGATGCGTTCGTACTCGCGCTCCAGCGTTTCGCGGCGCACCAGATGCACGATCAGCTTGAGCCGCATCTTGCGCCGCACTGCCGTTTCGCCAAAGATGGCGCGGATGTCGAGCAAGCCGATGCCGCGCACTTCGAGCAGGTTTTGCAGCAACTCCGGGCAGCGCCCCTCAATCGTGGTCTGGTTGATGCGGTACAGGTCCACCGCGTCGTCGGCCACCAAGCCGTTGCCGCGCGAAATAAGCTCCAGCCCGAGTTCGCTCTTGCCCAGGCCGGATTCGCCCGTGATCATCACGCCCAGGCCCAGAATGTCCATAAACACGCCGTGCATCGACAACCGGTCGGCAAAATGCTTGGACAGGTAGGCGCGCAGCACATCGATCACAAAGGCCGAGGACTCGCGCGTGGCAAACATCGGAATCTGGGCGCGCTCGCACATCGACAGCAGCGCCGGGGGGGCGGTCTGCGCGTCGGCCAGGATCAGGACCGGCGGCTCCAGCGTGACAATGCGCGAAATGCGCCGGGCGCAGTCGTCGGAGGTGGCGTTGGTCAGGTAGGCAACTTCGCGTTCGCCCAAAATCTGCACGCGGTAGGGGTGGATGTAGTTGAGGTAGCCCACCAGGTCGGCACCTGAGCGCGCGGCGCGCACCGCGATTTCGTCAAATCGGCGCTCCGAGGCACCCAGCCCGGCCACCCACTCCCAGTGCAGGCGGCTGCGGAACTCTTCAAACAGGACGTCGGCGCTGACGGCGGTGGGTTTCACGCAAAAACCTCAGCGCCGGGGTTGGCCTTCAGGCCGCAGCGGCAGCCTGCCAGCCGCAAATCAGGCCGTGCAGGGCCAGCGCATCGGTGCAGCCGACCAGCTTTTGGCGCAAGGCCGCATCACTGAGCAGTTCAGCGATTTCGGAAAGTATTTCGAGGTGGCGCTGGGTCGCAGCTTCCGGGACGAGCAAAAAGATCAGCAGGCTGACGGCTTCCTCGTCCGGGGCTTCAAACGGAATCGGTTGCGCCAACTGGAACACCGCCGCCATGGGCGACTTGAGCCCTTTGATGCGTCCGTGCGGTATGGCTACGCCGTGGCCCAGCCCGGTGGAGCCCAGGCGCTCGCGGGAAAACAGGCTGTCGGTCACCAGGGCGCGACTTAGGCCATGCAGATTCTCGAACAGCAAACCGGCCTCTTCAAAAGCGCGCTTCTTGCTAGTGACGTCGACTTGCGCAACAACTTGCGAAGCAGACAGGATGGCGGCGAGTCGGTTCATAGTGTGGGACAGATTATGCACACAAAAAAACCGCCCGGGGGGCGGTTTTTCTGACGGTTGAGGTTGACTACATCACACGTTTGGCGGTGCCATGGTTGTGATCCTGGACGCGATCCTTGTGGCGCACCACTTGCCGGTCGAGCTTGTCTACCAGCTCATCGACGGCGGCGTACAGGTCTTCATGCGAACTTTCGGCAAACATGTCGCTGCCTTTGACGTGAATATTGCATTCGGCGCGTTGCCGCTTTTCCTTTTCCTTTTGTTTCTCCACTGTAAGTAGGACCTTGACGTCTACTACCTGGTCAAAGTGCCTGATGACTCGATCTAGCTTGGTCGTCACGTAACTGCGCAGGGCCGGGGTAACTTCAAGATGGTGACCGCTGATCGTCAAATTCATAAAAAGCCTCCAATGCTCTCGGGTTGAAAATCTTTTCGCCTGGGGCGGCAAGAACAGAAACCGGAAAATCCGACCTCTGTGAAATCACTATGCGCCCGAATGTACCGGATTGCAATGACTTTTTGTGTCCGGGCAGCAGCTTTTTGACGCCGCGCAGGGGCATGCAAGTCCCGATTCCCAAACCCTGCGCAGCAGTGCGATAATTTGAGAGGTCCTGCGACTGGAGAGCGCTTCTTGATTTCGCCATGCTGAATATTTTCACACTTGCCAATGGGCGGCTCTTCCAGGAAGAGATTGAATCTCTGGAGGAACTGTCACAGTTTCACCCGATCTGGGTGGACTTGGAGTCGCCTACGGTGGAAGAAAAGCGCTGGGTCAAGCAGTACTACGGCCTGTCGATTCCCGAAGACGCGATGGACGAAGACATCGAGGAGTCGGCGCGCTTCTATGAAGAAGACAACGGCGAACTGCACATCCGCAGCGACTTCTTGATTGCCGACGACGACGAGCCGCGCACGGTGCGGGTGGCTTTCATCCTCAACCAGTTCAATGACGAGCTCAAGAGCAAGGGCGTACTGTTTTCCATCCACGATGAGGACGTTCCGGTGTTTCGCCTGCTGCGCATGCGCGCGCGCCGGGCGCCCGGCCTGATTGAAGACGCCAAGGAAGTTTTGCTCAAGCTGTTTGACGCTGACGCCGAATACTCCGCCGATACGCTCGAAGGCATTTACGATGAGTTGGAGAAGGTCAGCAACAAGGTGCTCTCGGGCGACGTGACCGACGCCATGGCCGGTGAGGTGCTGGGCTCGATCGCGCGCCATGAGGACATGAACGGACGCATCCGCCGCAACGTAATGGACACGCGCCGCGCCGTGAGCTTCATGATGCGCAGCAAGATGCTCAACGGCGAGCAGTTCGAGGAGGCGCGCCAGATTCTGCGCGATATTGACTCGCTGGACTCGCACACCGCGTTTTTGTTTGACAAGATCAACTTCCTGATGGATGCAACCGTGGGTTTCATCAACATCAACCAGAACAAGATCATCAAGATATTCTCGGTGGCCAGCGTCGCCTTGCTGCCGCCCACCCTGATTGCCAGCATCTACGGCATGAACTTCAAGTTTCTGCCCGAACTGGAATGGTCTTTTGGCTACCCCTACGCCCTGGCGCTGATGGTGGCCAGCGCGATGGTGCCGATGTGGTACTTCCGCAAGCGCGGCTGGCTGAAGTAAGCGGCTGAAGGCGCGAGCGGGGTTTATGCAAGTCGATGGTCAACCCTACCGTACGGTCTGGCTCAAGCCGGGCAATGAGCAGGTGGTGCAGGTCATCAACCAGATCAAGCTGCCGCACGCCTTTGAAATCGAAGACCTGCATGGTGTGGACGATATGTGCCACGCCATCAAGACCATGGTGGTGCGCGGTGCCGGGTTGATTGGTGCTTGTGCCGCCTACGGCATGTATCTGGCGGCGCTGGAAGCACACGACGCCAATTTCGAAGCGTTCATGCAGCAATCCGCCGAAGCGCTGAAAGCGACGCGGCCCACCGCCAGCAACCTGGCCTGGGCGGTTGATCGCATGCAGCGCGCCCTGGCGCAAGGCGGCACACCCGAGCAGCGGCGCAGGGCGGCCAAAGCAGCGGCCGCAGCGATTGCCGACGAAGACGTGGACCATTGCAGGCGCATTGGCGCGCACGGTCTGGCGCTGATCCAATCGATTGCCCAGCGCAAGCCGGGCCAAGTGGTCAACATCCTCACGCATTGCAACGCGGGCTGGCTGGCGTTTGTCGATATCGGCTCGGCCACGGCACCGATTTACGCCGCGCACGACGCCGGTATCGCCGTGCACGTCTGGGTGGACGAAACCCGCCCGCGCAACCAGGGCGCCAACCTGACCGCCTGGGAGTTGGGCCAGCAGGGCGTGCCCCATACCCTGATTGCCGATAACGTGGGCGGTCACCTGATGCAGCATGGTCTGGTGGATATGGTGATCACCGGGGCCGACCGCGTCACGCGCAACGGCGATGCCGCCAACAAGATTGGCACCTACCTCAAGGCGCTGGCGGCGCACGACAACGGCGTGCCGATGTACGTGGCGCTGCCGTCATCGACCTTTGACTTCACGCTTGATGACGGCGTGGCCCAGATCCCGATTGAAGAGCGAGATGCCACCGAGGTGCGTTACGTGAGCGGCCAGACCGGCGACGGCGCGGTCGAGACGGTGCGCATCTGCCCGCCCAATACTCCCGCGCGCAACTGGGGTTTTGACGTAACTCCGGCGCGGCTGATCACCGGGCTGATCTGCGAGCGTGGCGTCTGCCCGGCCAGCACGGCGGGCATTGGCGCACTGTTTCCCGACCAAGCCTGACACATGGACACGGCTGCGCTCGACGGGGTCATCAAGTACAGCAGCGAGCGCGTCGCGGGGG
>CAIPBW010000029.1 GCA_903863395.1 uncultured beta proteobacterium | reverse complement strand
CGCCGGGTCCACGTTCAAACAGTACCGCGAAAAAAACGGCAAGTTCTACTTCAAGCTCGCCGACACCTCCGGCAAGACCCTGCTGCAAAGCCGCGGCTTTGACAACCCCAAAGCCGCAGCCCAAAGCATTGCCCAATTGCAAGAAAAAGGCGCTGCGGCCCTGACCGATTTGCAAGCCCAGCTCGAACCTTTTGCCGACGACGCGCAAGCAGTGGCAGCCGGTGTCGCGCTTGCCGAGTTGGTGGCGGCGCGACTGCAAGCGCAGTAGCACCGCCAGGCTGGCGGCCACGGCCGCAGCCCTGCACTAAAGAGGCGCGCAGGGCCGTGCCGCTACACCGCCTCAGGCACCATTTCAATTGCGCCGCAGGGGCATTCGGCGGAGCAAACGCCGCAGCCTTTGCAGTAGTCGTAGTTGAACTTGAAACGGTTGCCGGGGCCGAGCTTGATGACGGCGTTGTCGGGGCAGACGCCGTAGCAGTTGTCGCACTCGAAGCAGTTGCCGCAGCTCAGGCAGCGGCGAGCTTCAAATAGCGCGTTGTCTTCGGTCAGGCCGCCTTGCACTTCGTCAAAGCTGCTGGTGCGCCGGGCGATTTCGAGCTGCGGGCGCACGGTCTTGGGCGCGTCGCTGTAGTACCAGGGGTTGAGCCGCTCAAACGTGGCCAGTGTGTGCTTGGGCGCGCTCACCTGTTCCTTGCCGGTAAGCCAGGCGTCGATGTTGCGCGCAGCCTTCTTGCCGTGGCCCACTGCGACGGTAACGTTGCGGTCGGCGGGCACCATGTCACCCCCGGCAAAGATGCCGGCGTGGCCGGTCATCATGGTCAGCGGATCGACCTGCACCACGCCGTCCTTGACCACCAGACCGGGCACGCCGTCGAGCAGCGACAAGTCCACGTCCTGCCCCAGCGCCAGCACCAGGGAGTCGGCCTCCAGGGTTTCAAACTCGCCGGTGGGTTGCGGGTTGCCCTTGGCGTCGAGCTCCATCTTCTCGATGGTGAGCGCGCCTTCGTTGGCCTGTTTGATGGTGGAGAGCCATTTGACCATCACGCCTTCTTGCAGCGCCTCTTCCAACTCGAAGTCGTGCGCAGGCATCTTCTCACGCGTGCGCCGGTAGACGATGATGGCTTCAGTGGCACCCAGCCGCTTGGCCGTGCGCGCCACGTCAAAGGCGGTGTTGCCGCCGCCATAAACCACCACGCGCCGCCCGAGCATGGGCTTTTCTTCGCCCTCCATCGAGCGCAGCACCGCCACGGCGTCGAGAATGCGCGTGGAGTCCTTGGCCGGAATGTAGGCACGCTTGGCAATGTGTGCGCCAACGGCCAGAAAGGCAGCGTCAAAATGCTCGGCCTGCATGGTCTCGACCACGTTGCTCACCTTGGTGGACAACTCCACCGTCACGCCCATGTCGACAATGCGCTGCATTTCGGCGTCGAGCACGTCGCGCGGCAGGCGGTATTGCGGAATGCCAAAGCGCATCATGCCGCCCATGAGCGGACCCGCCTCCTTGACCGTCACGTTGTGGCCCAGGCGGCGCAGTTGGTAGGCTGCCGACATGCCCGAAGGCCCGGCCCCCACCACCAGCACGCGCTTGCCGGTTTCTTTTTCGGGCGCGGCAAAGCGCCAGGCTTTCTTGATGGCTTCGTCGCCCAAAAAGCGCTCGACCGAATTGATGCCTACGGCAGCATCGAGCTTGCCACGGTTGCAAGCGCCTTCGCACGAGTGGTAGCACACCCGCCCCATGGTGGCAGGGAAGGGGTTGTTCTGCGTGAGGTGGCGCCAGGCGGTTTCGTAGTTGCCGCTTTCGGCATGGAACAACCAGCCCTGGATGTCTTCGCCCGCCGGGCACTTGGCATTGCACGGCGGCAGCCGGTCCACATACACCGGGCGCTCGGTGCGCCAGGAGCCGGTCTTGTTGGCCAGCGACGAACCCGGGTCGAGGGTAATGGCAAAAGGTTTTTGCATGCTCATGCTGCTATCTCCTCATCGAGCAACTTGAAGCGGCGGATGTTGCGGTCTGCATCGGCCTGGATCTTGGCAATGGTTGCAGCATCACCGGCGCCACTGAACAAATGGGCAAAGCGTTTTTGCGGCTTGAGGTAGTCCTGTACCGGAACGCGCGAGCGGATCTTGGTGACTGCGGTCACCTCGCCGTTCTCGGCCTCAAACACCGGGAAGATGCCGGTCTCGCGCGCCAGCCGTGCCAGACGGATGGTGTCGTGGCTGGCCGCGCCCCAGCCCAGCGGGCAAGGCACCAGCACGTGCAGGTAGCGCGCCCCGCGCACGCTCATGGCCTTTTCGACCTTGGCTTCGAGGTCGCGCAAATCGGCCACCGTGGCCGTGGCCACGTAGGGGATTTCGTGCGCCATGGCGATTAGCGGAACATTCTTGCCCTGGCCAAAAGTAGCACCGGGGTTGGGGCCCACGGCCATGGTGGTGGCGGTGCGGGCCGCACCCGGCGTGGCCGAACTGCGCTGCACGCCGGTGTTCATGTAGGCCTCGTTGTCGTAGCAGATGTAGAGCACGTCGTCGTTGCGCTCGAACATTCCCGACAGGCAGCCAAAGCCGATGTCGGTGGTGCCGCCGTCGCCGCCCTGGGCGATCACGCGCACATCGTGCTTGCCCTTGACCTTGAGCGCTGCCGCAATGCCCGTGCCCACGGCCGCGGCGTTGCCAAACAGCGAGTGGATCCAGGGCAACTGCCACGAGGTTTCGGGGTACGGTGTGGAAAACACCTCCAGGCAGCCGGTGGCATTGGCGGCAATGAGCTTGCCGTCGGTGGCGCGCATGGCGGCGTCCACGGCGTAGCGTGCGCCCAGCGCCTCGCCGCAGCCCTGGCAGGCGCGGTGGCCCGAATTGAGCGAGTTGCTGCGCTCGGTAGAAGCCTGCAAACTGCGCTGTTCAGGCGCGAGCAGGCGATTGCCCACGGTAAACGTACCGGTTTGGTAGAACTTGATTGGAGTTGCCATTTCAGTGCACCTTTGACGCAACCGCGCCCACGTCCCGCAACAGATTTTCAGCAATCGGACCGCTGCGCCGCATGGCGGCTTCGCGTTCGAGTTGGCGATTGACGATGCGCCAATCGAGGTCCAGGAAGGTCAGCGGTTCGAGCGTACCCGCCTCGGCCTGCGCGAACGTGCGCGCCAGCGATGTCTTGGTGATGGCACGTCCGCCCAAACCGGCAATCACGGTATAGCCATGCAGATTGAGGCCCGACATGGCCATGCGCACGTCGGTAGAAACCACGCCGCCAATGCCCACCGAGAAACTTTTCTCCAGCACTACCACACGCTTGGCCCCTTGCAGGGCGGCGCGCACGGCGGCCAATGGGAACGGGCGGAACGACTGGATGCCCAGCACGCCAATCTTCATGCCGCCCAGGCGCAGGTCATCGACTGTGTCCTTGATCGTGCCCAGTACCGAGCCCAGCGCGACGACGATGGTTTCGGCATCCTCACAACGGTAGCTGCGCACCAAGCCGCCCGAGTTGCGGCCAAAGCGCTCGGCAAACTCATGCGCAATTTGCGGAATGCGCTCCAGCGCCATGGTCTGCTTGGCGTGTGCCAGATAGCGCACTTCCATAAAGGCTTCGGGCCCCACCATGGCGCCGATGGACACCGGATCGGTGGGGTCGAGCACCTGGCGCGGCTCGTAGGCGGGCAAGAACGCGTCCACATCGGCCTGCGAGGGCATGTCCATACGCTCGTAGGCGTGCGTGAGGATGAAGCCGTCCATGCACACCATCACCGGCATCGAGAGTTCTTCGCCCAGCTTGAACGCCTGGATGTGCAGGTCGAGCGCTTCCTGGTTGGTTTCGGCAAACAGTTGCAGCCAGCCACAGTCGCGCTGGCTCATGGAGTCGCTGTGGTCGTTCCAGATGTTGATCGGCGCTCCGATGGCCCGGTTGGCCACCGTCATCACAATGGGCAGGCCCAGGCCGGACGCGTTGAACACCGCCTCGGCCATGAACAGCAAGCCCTGGCTGGCGGTGGCGGTGTAGGTGCGCGCACCTGCGGCCGAAGAGCCAATCGCCACGCTCATGGCGGCAAACTCACTCTCGACGTTGATGAACTCGCACGGGCTTAAAGTGCCATCCTTGACCAGTTCGCCCAGACCTTCAACGATGTGGGTTTGCGGAGAAATGGGGTAGGCACAAATCACTTCGGGACGGCACAGGGCCACCGATTCGGCTACGGCGTGGGAACCTTCAATCTGCTTGAGCATGGGTCAGCTCCAACAATTCGTTTTTGACAAACTCGAACGCTTCTGCGGCCGCAGCCACATTGCCTTCGGCCACTTTGCCGCTGAACTTGTCGCGAATGGCGTGCGCCACCGCGTCCAGCGTAATCAAACCAGACAACGCCGCAAAGCCACCAAGCAGCACCGCGTTGGGTAGCGGGCGGCCCAGATGCTTGAGCGCGATCTCGGTTGCGGGCACCGTAGCCAGGCGCTCTTTGCGGTAGCGGCTGGTGATGTCGGACAAGCCCAGATCATCGAAAGTGCGCTTGGTGTTGATGAGCACGTAACCATCGGGTTGCAGGCCCTGGAATACGTCCACCTGGTAGAGCAGCGTGGGGTCTTGCACGATCAGCACGTCGGGCGCGAGAATGGGCTCGCGCAAGCGGATCTCGCGGTCATCGATGCGGCAAAACGCCACCACCGGTGCACCGGTTCG
>CAIPBW010000028.1 GCA_903863395.1 uncultured beta proteobacterium | reverse complement strand
GGGGCTCTACATCGCCCAAATACGCGGATCAACAGGTTGGGCGTTCCAGAGGTCTTGGCGCCAGCGGCGGCGCACTTGTTTGAGCAGGTCCATGGCGGGTTCAACGACCGGGGCGAGGGCGCGTAGCACGATCACCTGGGGGTTGGGGCTGGTCACACCGGCGCTGGCGCTTAAAGGGTGGGAGGCGATGACGGCGCGGGCGCTCTCCAGTGCGCCTTGCCTGCGCTCGCGCGCGAGCGCGCTGCCGGTGGTGAAGAACAGCGAGGCGATGCAGCGCTGCCCGGCCATACCGGCTGCGCCATCGAGCAGCAGCGTGTCGTGCGCGTCGATCAGCGCGCGCTCCAGCCAGACGCCGCCGAGTTCAATGTGTTGCTGAAAGCGCCCCTGCGCAAACGGCTGGTTGGCGTGCGGCAGGCCCAGCGCGGTGATGTCCCAGCCGAACAGCTCGGCACCCGGTTGCAGCGCCATGCTGAGGCGGTTTTCGGCCAGGCAGCCGCTGTGGCAAATGGCTTCGAGGGGAAGCCACTCCAGGCGCGCATTCTCGGCCAGCGCCAGGTGGGTGCTTTGCAGGGCGGGGGCGTCGTCGCAGCGGTAAAAGCGTGTGGCCCCCGGCGTGGTGATGAGGCCGTGCGCGTGCGGCTGCACGTTCACCCCGATGGTGAGTGTGTCGCCCCCCACCAGGCCGCCGGGGGGATGCACCAGCACGTTGTGGCACACGGCAGGGCCTTCGGGGTACAGGCTTTGCAGCACGCGCAACGGCCCGGTGTGCTGGTGGCGCAGCACGGTGCTGCCCGCCTCGTGCCGGTAGTCCAGCGAAAGCTTGGCGTGCCAGGACATGCGGCGCTGCGCTGGCTCAGGTCAAGTCAACAGGTCGAGCAGCGTGCGGGCAATCACCTTGGTGGCGCGGCGCAGGTCTTGCAGGTCCAGACGCTCGTCGGCGCGCTTGGCGTGCGACTCCAGCACCGTGCGCGGGCCCGCGCCATAGATCACGCCGGGGATGCCGGCTTCGCAGAACAGGCGCACGTCGGTGTACAGCGGCGTGCCCAGCGCGGGGATGGGCTCGCCAAACACCGCCTGCCCGTGGCGCTGCAGTGCCTGCACCAGCGGCTGGTTGCCCGGCAGCGGCTGCAGTGCGCGCGCCAGCAGAATGCGTTTGACGTCGACACTGATGCCCTTGCATTGCGCGGCGGCGTCGGCAATCACCTGGCGCAGTGTGGCTTCCACCTCGGTGGGGTTTTCTTCGGGGATCATGCGCCGGTCGAGCTTGAAGGTCACGCGCCCGGGAATGACGTTGGTGTTGGTGCCGCCTTCGATCAGGCCGACGTTGAGGTAAGGGTGGGTGATGCCTTCAACCTGGGAGCAGATGCCCTTGTAGAGCGTGTTTTGCGCGTACAGGGCGTTGAGGATGTGCACCGCGCCCTTGAGCGCGTCCACGCCCGAGTCGGGAATGGCGGCGTGCGCCATCTTGCCGTGCACGGTGACTTCCATTTGCAGGCAGCCGTTGTGCGCGGTAACCACCTGGTAGGAAAAGCCCGCCGCAATCATCAGGTCGGGCCGCGTGAGCTTGTTCTTGAGCAGCCAGGCTGGGCCGACTTCTCCGCCAAACTCTTCGTCGTAGGTGAACAGCAGTTCCACACCGCCTTGCAGCGGTGCCTTGAGCGACTCCAGCGCGCGCACGGCAAAGGCGTAGGTGGAGAAGTCGCACTTGCTCACGGCGGAGGCGCGGCCATAGATCTTGCCGTCTTCAATCTCGCCGCCGTAGGGGTCGTGGCTCCAGCCCTCGCCCGGGGGCACCACGTCACCGTGGGCGTTGAGGGCCACCGTGCGGCCCGGGCCGTAGTTGCGCCGTACCACCAGGTTGGTGATGGATTGCAGCCCTTCGGCGTGCACCAGTTCGGCGGGCACCGGGTGCTGCTCGGCGTGCAGGCCCATGGCGTCGAGCAGTTGCGCGGCGCGCTCGGCGTGCGGCGCGTTGTTGCCCGGGGGCGTGTCGGTGGGGACCTGGATCAGCGCTTGCAGAAAGCGCACCTGTTCGTCAAAGTGGGCGTCAATCCAGGCGTCGAGTTGTTCGTAATGGTTCATGGTGTGAGGTGGTGGATCAAATGGGTCAATGCGTCAACGGCAAGTTGCATGTCGTCGCTGGTGGTGGACTCTAGCGGATTGTGGCTGATGCCCGCGTTCTGGCCGCGCACAAACAGCATGGCCTGCGGCATGACCTCGTGCAGCTTCATGGCGTCGTGGCCGGCACCGCTGGGCATGCGGTGCAGCGGCACACCCAGGGCGCCAAGCGCCTGCTCCCAGCGCGCCTGCCATGCGGGGGCACTGGGCGCGGCAGCGGCGCGCAGGGTTTCCTCGCAGCTAGAGCGCACGCCCCGGCGCTGGCAGATGGCCTGCAACTGCTGCAGCACATCGGCCACCAGCGCGTCGCGTTGCGCGTCGGTGGGTGCGCGCAGGTCGAGGCTGAAAGTGCAGCGCCCCGGCACCACGTTGATCGAACCATTGGGCACCTGCAACTGGCCGATGGTGGCCACGCTGTCGCCGTCTTGCGCGGCGCGCTGTTCGATGTAGAGCGCCAGTTCGGCCTCGGCGCAGGCGGCGTCGCGGCGGCGGTCCATCGGCGTGGTGCCCGCGTGGCTGGCGGTGCCGATGATTTCGCACAGGTAGCGCACGCTGCCGTTGATTGAGTTGACCACGCCCAGCGGCAGGTTCAATTCGTTGAGCACCGGGCCCTGCTCGATGTGGACTTCAACAAAGCCCAGGTAGTGCGCGGGGTCGCGCCGGATTTTGGCAATGTCGTCAACGCACAGGCCCGCGTGCTGCAGGGCCGCGCGCATGGGGACGCCGTCGGCATCCTGCTGGTCGAGCCACGCGGGATCGAACTGACCAATGAGCGCGCCCGAGCCCAAGAAGGTGGCTTTGTAGCGCTGGCCTTCTTCTTCGGCAAAGGCCACCACTTCGATGCCGAACGGCAGGCGCTTGCCCTGCTGGTGCAACTGCTGCACGCCGGCCATCGGCACAAAAATGCCCAGGCGGCCGTCGTACTTGCCACCGTTGCGCACGGTGTCGTAGTGGCTGCCGGTGAGCAGGTAGCGCGCGCCCACCGTGGCCGGGTGGTAGCGGCCCACCACGTTGCCCACGGCGTCGATTTCGACGCTGTCAAAGCCGCAGTCCTTCATCCAGTGGCTGATACGTTGGGCGCAGGCGCGGTGCGCGTCGGTCAGGTAGGTGACGGTGAGTTGACCCAGTTCGGCATAGCCCGCGTCGCTGTGCTGGGCCAGCTTTTCCTGCCAGTCCCACACCTGGTGGCCGAGCGTGGGCTGCACGCCAAACTTGTCGTTGAGCCGGATCTCGACGATGCGGTGGATGTTGCGCAGGCACTCGGCCAGCTCGAAGTCGGGGTGGTCGTGCAAGCGGCGCTCGAAGGCGGCGATGATCTGCGCCTTGTTCAAGCCCAGGCCGCGCGGGCCGCGCACGGCCAGGAT
>CAIPBW010000027.1 GCA_903863395.1 uncultured beta proteobacterium | reverse complement strand
GGCCAGGTGTGCATCGCCTTGGCCACTGAACCCACGCCCAGCGCATGAGTCCCCTGCCCCCCATGCAACGCGCACGCCAACTGGTGCTGGCGGGAACCGGTCCGGCCCACGTGCACCTGCTCGCGGCGCTGTGCGCGCGGCCCTTGCCGGGCGCGCAAATCACCTTGCTGACGCACAGCACCGACACGGTCCATGACGCCATGCTCAGCGGCTACGTGGCAGGGCATTACGCGCTGGAACAGTGCCAGGTGGCGCTCGCACCCTTTGTGCAGCAAACCGGACTGCGCTGGCTGCGGCGCAATGTCAGCACGCTTGACGCGCAGCAGCAGACCCTGGAGTTGGACGACGGCAGCACGCTGCACTACGACTGGCTCTCGCTCAACCTGGAGCCGCAGCAGGAGCGCGCGCACATCGAACAAACCCTGCCGGGCGCGCGCGAGCACGCCCTGTTTGTGCACCCCACCGAGGTGTTCTGCGCCCTGTGGCCCAAGGTGGTGACCATGGGCCTGGCGCGCGCGTTGCGCGTGGCCGTGATCGCCTCGGGCGTGCAAGGCATCGAGTTGGCCCTGGCGCTGCGCGCACGTCTGCCCAACGCCGCCGTCACGCTGGTGTGCGGCCACACGCCGCTGACCGAGGGGCTTGCGCCGCGCGTTGCCCAATGGCTGCAAGCGCTGTTGCGCGAGCGCAAAGTAACAGTGCTGCAAGACCACGCCACAGCCGTGCTTGCCGACGCGGTGGCGCTGGGCTGCGGTGCGCATTTGGCGTGTGATGTGCCCTTGCTTGCCAACGCCACGCAAGTGCCTGCGTGGCTAAGCGCCAGCGCCCTGGCGCGCGATGCACACGGCGGCATTGCCACCGATGCCAGCCTGCGCTCTGCCAGCCACCCCAGCGTGTTTGCCACGCCGGGCGAGTCCAGTGGCGTGCACCTTGCCACCACGCTCGAAGCCAACCTGCGCGCCAGCGTTGCCGGCAACCCCTTGCAAGCCCCTGCGCCCGCAGCACGGCGTCTGCAATGGATTGCGTGTGGCGACGCCAGCGCCATTGCCACCTGGGGCAACTACAGCGCGCGTGGGCGCGCACTCGGGTGGCTCAAGCAGTGGCTGGATTTGCGCTTTGTGGCGCTCTACAGCCGCAACGTCAAGCGTGGTGCAACGCCAGCGGTGAGCGGCAGCACCTGACCGATTTCGGCCGCGTGCGCAAAGCCGTGGCGCGCAAAGGTGGCAAGCACCGCCTCCACCGCCTCGGGCGCACAACTCACCAGCAGGCCGCCACTGGTCTGCGGGTCGCTCAGCAAGGCGCGGTCCACGGCCGAAAACTCTGCAGGCAGCACGATCTCATGACCGTAGGCGGCCCAATTGCGCCCTGAGGCACCTGTGACCATGCCCTGCCCGGCCAACGCGTGCACGCCGTCGATCAGGGGCACGCGCGGCCACTGCAGCGCCACCTCGCAGCGTGCGCCGCGCGCAATTTCAAGCGCGTGGCCGGCCAGGCCAAAGCCGGTTACATCGGTGAGCGCGTGCACGCCGTCAAGTGCAGCCAGATCGGGGCCGGGGGTATTGAGTTGGGTGGTGACTTCAATCATGCGCGCATAGCCTGCAGCGTCTAGCTTTTGCTTCTTGAGCGCAGCCGACAGGATGCCCACGCCCAGCGGTTTGCCCAGCACCAGGCGGTCGCCCACGCGCGCATCGGCATTGCGCTTGACGCGGCGCGGATGCACCAGCCCCAGCGCCACCAAGCCGTAGATCGGCTCGACCGAATCAATCGTGTGCCCGCCCGCAATCGGAATGCCCGCAGCGCGGCAGACGCTGGCACCCCCGGCCAGAATCTTGCCAATGGTTTCGGTGGAGAGCACGCTAATGGGCATGCCCACCAGCGCCAGCGCCAGAATCGGCGTGCCCCCCATGGCGTACACGTCGGAGATGGCGTTGGTGGCGGCAATGCGGCCAAAGTCAAACGGGTCGTCCACGATCGGCATGAAGAAATCGGTGGTGGCGATGACGGCCTGCTCGTCGTTGAGTTGGTACACCGCCGCGTCGTCCGAGGTCTCGATGCCCACCAGCAGTGCCGCGGGCAGCGGCATGGCGGTGGTGGTCTTGAGAATTTCAGAGAGTACGCCGGGCGCAATCTTGCAGCCGCAGCCGCCGCCGTGCGAGAGGGATGTGAGGCGCGGCTCCTGGGCCGCGCTCACGTTGGGGATAGAAGCTGCTGGTTCGCTCATGATGCTTTGGATTTGTGTTTGTCGGCCT